>DATKLO010000293.1:0-57364 GCA_035542375.1 Steroidobacteraceae bacterium
CGGGCAGCACCGAGCGTCGTCCTGCCGCCGGTGCGCGCCGGAGCAAGGGTGGACGCAGCGGTCCCGCGGGCCCGGCTCGCGAGTGATCTCACGAGCAACGAAGGATTTTCGATGAATATCACAGCAGATGCGGTCAAGCAGCTCCGTGAGCGCACCGGCGCCGGCATGATGGAATGCAAGAAGGCGCTGGTGGAGACCCAGGGTGACCTGGACGCCGCCGCCGAACTCATGCGCAAGCAGGGACTCGCCAAGGCCGACAAGAAGGCGGCCCGCGTGGCGGCCGAGGGCGTCATCGTTCTCGAGAAGGCCGCCGACGGACGTGCCGCTGCCATGGCCGAGATCAACTGCGAGACCGACTTCGTGGCGCGCGAGCAGGACTTCCGCGGCTTCGCCCAGGCCGTGGCGGCCCGCGCGCTGGTCGCAGGTCCCGCCTCCCTTGAGGCACTGCTTGCCACTCGCCTGGACAGTGGGGAGACGATTGACGAGCGCCGCCGTACGCTGGTCGCGAAGATCGGCGAGAACATCAGCGTGCGCCGCTTCGTCGTGCTCAACTCCACCGACAGCCTCGGTGCCTATGTACACGGCACGCGAATTGGCGCCATCGTCGTCGTGAAGGGAGGGGATGCCGCCCTCGCGCACGATCTGGCCATGCACGTGGCCGCCAGCAATCCGCGCTACCTGTCGGTTGCGGATGTGCCGGCCGAGGTCGTGGCCAAGGAGCGCGAGATCCTGACCGAGCAGGCGCAGGGTGAGGGCAAGCCGCCGGAGATCGTCGCCAAGATGGTCGAAGGACGCCTGCGCAAGTCCCTGGGCGAGATCACGCTCGCCGGCCAGCCCTTCGTGAAGGATCCCGATGTGACCATCGAGAAGCTGCTCAAGGGCGCGAAGGCCTCCGTGACCGCCTTCGAGCGCTTCGAGGTGGGAGCCGGCATCGAGAAGCGGCAGGACGATTTCGTCGCCGAGGTGATGGCACAGGTCAAGGGATCGGGCGGGCCTTCGGGCGATCCCGGTTCCAGCCCGGTGAAGCACTGAACCGACGGGTTGCGCTGAAAAAGCCCCGCCGCGTGCGGGGTTTTTTTCACCCGGACACACGCGGATCGCAACAGGAGATGTCATGACCGAGAATGCCAGGCCCCATTTCTCGCGGATTCTGGTCAAGCTCTCGGGCGAGGCACTGCTCGGGTCAGCCGACTACGGCGTGGATCCGGCGGTGCTCAAGCGTATCGCCGGCGAGCTGCAGGACATCGTGCGCATGGGAGTGCAGACCGCCGTGGTCATCGGCGGCGGCAATATCTTTCGCGGGGCGGGTCTGGCGCGCGCCGGAATGGACCGCGTGGCCGCGGACCACATGGGCATGCTGGCGACGGTCATGAACTCGCTGGCCATGCAGGATGCGCTCGAGGCGCTTGGCATGTACGCCCGTGTGATGTCCGCCATCCGCATCAACGAGGTCTGTGAGGACTACATCCGGCGCCGGGCCGTGCGTCACCTCGAGAAGGGACGCGTGGTGATCTTCGCCGCAGGCACCGGCAATCCCTTCTTTACGACGGACACCGCGGCCTCGCTGCGCGCGATCGAGATCAACGCCGATGTGCTGTTGAAGGCAACCAAGGTGAACGGCGTGTATTCGGATGATCCGGTACGGAATCCCGCGGCGGTACGCTATGCCTCGCTCACCTTCGACAAGGTGCTGACGGACAAGCTCAACGTCATGGACGCCACGGCCATCGTCATGTGCCGCGACAACCGCTTGCCTTTGCGCGTCTTCAATCTCAACAATTCCGGCGACCTGACGCGCATAGTCAGGGGCGAAGACGTGGGCACCTCGGTCACATTCGAATAGCCGCGACGCGGAAGGAGCACACCATGCTCGAAGATCTCAAGAAGGACGCGCGCGAGCGCATGGCCAAATGCGTCCAGACATTCCAGGGGGAACTGAAGAAGCTGCGCACCGGGCGCGCCCATCCGAGCCTGGTCGAGCATCTGAAGGTGGACTACTACGGCAGCGAAGTCCCGTTGCAGCAGGTGGCCAGCATCGCCGTGGAGGAGGGCCGCACCCTCGTGGTCTCGCCGTGGGAGAAGACCATGGTGCAGGCCATCGAGAAGGCCATTCACAAGTCCGATCTGGGGCTGAACCCCATGACCGCGGGAACCGTGATCCGCATTCCGATGCCGCCGCTCACCGAGGAGCGTCGCCGCGACATCACCAAGGTGCTGCGCCACGATGCCGAGAGCGCCCGCGTGGCGGTGCGCAACGTGCGTCGCGATGTCATGGCCGACATCAAGGAGATGCTGAAGGAAAAGCTCGTCTCGCAGGACGATGAGCGGCGTGCCGAGGGCGACGTCCAGAAACTCACCGACAAGCACATCGCGGACATCGACCAGCTGCTGGCCGCCAAAGAGAAAGAGGTCATGCAGGTTTGAGTTCGCTGCCTCGGCACGTAGCCATCACGATGGATGGCAATGGCCGCTGGGCCGCGGCGCACGGTGTTGCGCGCGCGGCCGGACATCGCGCAGGTCTGAAGCCCGCGCGCCTGGCGATCAGGGAGTGCGCGCGTCGTGGCATCGAGGCTCTGACATTGTTTGCCTTCTCGAGCGAGAACTGGAAGCGCCCGGTGGAGGAAGTCTCCAGCCTGATGAGTCTGTTCGTGGACTCGCTCGATCGCGAGATCGATGAGCTGCACGCCAACGGCGTGCGCGTCCGCTTCATCGGCGAACGCCGGCTGCTGTCGGTGCGCCTGCAGGCGCGCATCGCCTCGGCCGAGGAGCGCACGGCCGGCAATGCCGGGCTGTGCCTGCAGATCGCCATGAGTTACGGCGGGAGATGGGATATTATTCAGGCTTGTCAATCGCTTGTGCGAAAGTGTTCGAGTGGATCCATGCGCGTCGAGGACATCGACGAGAGCCGCTTCGCCGCCGCGCTGGAACTGGCGGGACTGCCGCAGGCCGACCTGATGATCCGCACGGGCGGGGAGCAGCGCATCAGCAATTTCCTCCTCTGGGATGCCGCCTACGCGGAGCTGTACTTCACCCCCACCCTGTGGCCGGACTTCGGGCTGGCCGACCTGGAAGCGGCGCTCGAGTTCTATGCGGCGCGGGAGCGACGCTTCGGGCTGACTCAGGATCAGCTGGCTGAGCCGGCGAGAGTCCAGGTGCGCGAGTCGTGAGCGACGCTCTTCGCCAACGCATCGTGACTGCGGCCGTGCTCATCGTGGCGCTGCTGGTCATCGTGTTGTGGCTGCCGCCCGCGGTGACGGTCATCGTGTTGACCCTTCTGGTTCTTGCTGGCGCGTGGGAATGGTCCGCATTTCTGCGTTTGCCCGGATCTGTCTCGCGCGCGGCCTACGTCGCGTTCCTGGCGGTCATGATGTTGGTCGTGTGGCGCGTTACGGGTACTCCGGAAGGACGCGGAGTCGTGCTCACGGTGGCGGTGCTGTGGTGGCTGGCCGCACTGGTCTGGATCGTCTGCGCGCCCCAGCGGGTGGCCTCGTGGTCGGCGGCTCTCGCCGGGCTGCTCGCGCTGGTGCCCGCGTGGCTGGCACTCGTGCGCTTGCGCTTCGATCTGCCGCAAGGCGCCCACTGGATGCTCTTCGCGCTGCTGTTGGTATTCGCCGCGGACATCGGCGCTTACTTTGCCGGGCGCTACTTCGGACGCCTGCGTCTCGCGCCCGCGGTGTCCCCGGGCAAGACCTGGGAAGGTGTGCTGGGCGGAGCCGCCGCCGGGGCGCTGACCGCAGTGCTCGGCAGTGCCTGGTTCGACGTGCCGCTCGGCCGCTTCCTGCCGCTGTGCCTGGCGGCCGTGGGCTTCTCGATCGTGGGTGATCTGACCGAAAGCCTGCTGAAAAGATTTGCCGGCCTGAAGGACAGCGGTACGCTCTTTCCCGGACACGGCGGTGTCATGGATCGCATCGACAGCGTCAGCGGCGCCGCACCGGTCCTGCTCTTTGGCCTCACCGTCATGGGAGTCGCGGCATGATCGGCGTGACCGTGCTCGGATCCACCGGCTCGATCGGCGATAGCACGCTCGATGTCGTCGCGCGGCATCCCGACCGCTTTCGGCTGGTCGCCATCGGCGCCCACCGCAACGCCGCCAAGCTGGCTGAACAGGTGTTGCGCTGGCGTCCGGCCTACGCTGTGCTGGCCGACGAAACCGCCGCTCGCGAACTGGAGCGGACGCTTGAAGGCAAGGCGCCCGGCACCCGGGTGCTGGCAGGAGCTGATGGGCTGATTGAGGTGGCAACGCTCCGGGAGACCGATTGCGTGATGGCCGCTATCGTGGGAGCGGCGGGACTGCCCTCGACACTGGCAGCGGCTCGTGCGGGCAAGCGGCTTCTGCTGGCCAACAAGGAATCCCTGGTGATGGCCGGTCCGCTGCTGATGGCGGCCGTGCGCGCTTCGGGCGCGACACTGCTTCCCATCGACAGCGAGCACAACGCCATATTCCAGTGCATGCCCCCTGCGGCGAGGACTGGCGAGGCACCCCCTGGCGTGCGCCGCGTCCTGCTGACCGCATCCGGCGGTCCATTCCGCGACCTGCCGCGCGAAGCGCTGGCGACGGTCACTCCGGAAGCGGCCTGCGCGCATCCGAACTGGGTCATGGGCCGCAAGATCTCCGTCGATTCGGCCACCCTGATGAACAAGGGTCTCGAGCTCATCGAGGCCTGTTTCCTCTTCGGTTTGCCGCCGTCCCAGGTGGATATCCTGGTGCATCCGCAGAGCATCGTGCACTCGATGGTGGAGTACCTGGACGGCTCGGTCCTGGCGCAGCTGGGCTCCCCGGACATGCGCACACCCATCGCTCACGCGCTGGCGTGGCCCGAGCGCATCAGCTCCGGTGTAGAATTCCTCGATTTGATCCGCACGGCGCGGCTGGATTTTCGTGCCCCGGACCTGGACAAGTTCCGCTGCCTCGCCCTGGCGCAGGCAGCGGCCCAGGCAGGGGGGCTGCAACCGGCCGTTCTCAATGCGGCCAACGAGGTAGCGGTGCAGGCGTTCCTGGAGCGTCGATTGAACTTTATCGGGATCGCAGCGGTCATTGAAGCGGTGATCAGCAGGAGCGCCGGCGGCGAGATCGGCGGACTCGCCGATGTCCTCGACGCTGATGCTTCCGCGCGACAACTGGCCCGCGAACAGCTCTCCACACGACGGGCCGCCTACAGTGGAGCCGTTGGAGACGCTCACGCATGAGTCTGGTCTGGCACGCCCTGTGGTTCATCGTCGCCGTAAGCCTCCTGGTGACCGTCCATGAGTTCGGCCACTACTGGGTCGCCCGTCGGCTCGGCTTCAAGGTGCTGCGTTTCTCGGTGGGATTCGGCAAGCCGCTGATCAGCCGCACCGCGGGCCCGGACCGCACGGAGTACGTCATCGCTGCGATCCCTCTGGGCGGCTACGTCAAGATGCTCGATGAGCGCGAGGGTCCGGTGGCGCCGTCCGAGCTCTCACGCTCCTTCACCCGCCGCCCGCCCTGGCAGCGCATTCTCGTGCTGCTGGCCGGCCCTGGATTCAACATCGCGTTCGCCATTCTCGTGCTGTGGGGAATGCTCTGGGTCAACGGCGTCAACGAAGTCCGTCCCGTCGTCGGCGACGTGGTGCAGGCATCGGTCGCGGCCCGGGGAGGCTTGCGGTCCGGCGATGAAATCCTGTCGATCAACGGAGCGGCAGTCACCGGACAGCTGGATGTGGTGCTCGACCTGCTCGATGCGGTCAGCTCGCATGGCGAGGCGAGGGTTGCCGTTCGCGGTCGTGACGGCGCCCTGCGAACCGCGACCCTCAATGTTCCGGACCGCGAGCAGCGTGTCCGGCTGACCGAGCCGGCCGCTCTCTTCAAGGGTCTGGGTTTCCAGTTCTGGCTGCCGCCGGTGCCACCGGTCCTGGGTGAAATCGTGCCCGACGGGCCAGCGGCCCGCGCGGGCCTGAAGACCGGTGACCGGATCGTGGCCATCAATGGCGACCCGGTGACCGATTTCCGGGATATCCAGACGCGCGTAGGCGCGCATCCGGGTGAGAGCCTGGCGGTGACTTATGACCGTGGCGGCTCGGAAAACACCGTGCGGGTGGCGGTTGCGGGCGATGAGGTCGACGGCAAGCGCATTGGCCGGATCCGGGTGAAACAGCCGGCCGGGGTGGCGTTTCCCGACAGCATGAAGCTGCATACCGATCTGGCTCCGCTGGCTGCCCTGGGGCGCGCCACGCAGGAGGCGTGGAGCATGACGACGCTGCAGGCGCGTCTGTTCTGGCGCATGGTGCTCGGCCAGGTGTCGATGAAGAACCTCAACGGGCCGCTGTCGATCGCCGAATACGCCGGCGACTCGGCCGAGGCGGGGGTCGCCTCGTTCATGGGCTTTCTCGTGCTGATCTCGCTGTCGCTCGGCTTCCTCAACCTGCTGCCCATCCCGATCCTCGACGGTGGGCAGATCGTCTTCCAGCTGGTGGAGTGGCTGAAAGGCAGCCCGCTGTCGGAGCGGGCCCAGGCGTTTGGCCAGCAGGTTGGCATTGCGTTGCTCATACTGCTGATGGGCGTCGCATTGTTCAACGACATCGCGCGTCAGCTCAGTTGACGTTCACTGAAGGCCCCAGGGGGCCGCATTACTCTTGCGGATTGCGAAGAGTGTGGCTGCGTGCCACACGCATAGAACCAACGGCGCGACAGCGCCGAAAGAAAGTTAGTGGTGAGTGAAGCATGAAGGCTCGCGCCGTCCTGGCCTCCGTTGCCCTCTTTACGCATTGCGCTCTGGCGCTGGCGCAAGCGGCGAACGATTCCGACTTCACGGTCGGGGACATCCGTGTGGAGGGCCTGCAGAGGGTCTCCGAGGGCACGGTCTACAATTACCTGCCGGTGAACATCGGCGATCACCTGACCGGCTCGCGCGTGCGCGAGGCGATCCGCGCGCTGTATGCGACCGGGTTCTTCCGCGACGTGCAGCTGCGCCGCGACGGCAACACGCTGGTGGTCGTCGTGCTCGAGCGGCCCTCCATCGAGAGCTTCGAGATCACGGGCAACAAGGACATCAAGACCGAGGATCTGCAGAAGTCGCTGCGCAACGTGGGGCTGGCCACCGGCAAGACCTTCGACCGCTCGGTGCTGGAGGATGTCACGCAGTACCTGACGGACCAGTACTACAGTCGCGGCAAGTACGCGGTGCGCGTGGACACCCACGTGGAGGAGGAGACCGGCAACCGCGTGAAGATCAAGATCGAGATCAAGGAAGGCAAGCGCGCCAAGATCCGCCAGATCAACCTGGTGGGCAATCACAGCTTCAAGCAGAAGGAGATCCTGGAGACCTTCGAGCTGAAGACGCCCAACTGGAAGTCCTGGTACAAGCAGGATGACCGCTATTCGCGCGAGTCGCTGCAGGGTGACCTGGAGAAGCTGCGCAACTTCTACATGGACCGCGGCTACGCCAACTTCCAGATCGACTCCACGCAGGTGGCGATCGCGCCGGAGAAGGACGACATCTTCATCACGGTGAACCTGCAGGAAGGGGAGATCTTCAAGGTCTCCGAGGTCAAGCTCGCGGGCACCTTCGTGGTCCCCAAGGCGGACCTGGAGCGCCTGGTGCTGGTGCAGCCCGGGCAGACCTTCAACCACAAGCTCATCACCTCGACGCAGGAGCTGATCCAGAACCGCCTCGGCGCCGACGGCTACGCGTTCGCCAAGGTGGATCCGGTTCCGACCACCGACAACGTCACGCACAAGGTGTCATTGACGTTCTTCGTGGATCCGGGCAACCGCGTCTACGTGCGCAGCATCAGCTACTCCGGCTCCAAACGCATCAACGACGAGGTGCTGCGGCGCGAGATGCGCCAGCTCGAGGGCGGCTGGCTGTCCAACACGGCGCTGGAGCGCTCGAAACAGCGTCTGCAGCGGCTTCCCTACATCAAGACCGTCGAGTTCGAGACCACCCCGGTGACGGGCGCGCCCGACCTGGTGGACGTGAACTTCAAGATCGAGGAGGGCCCGAGCGCCCAGCTCGGCGGCGGCATCGGCTATTCCGAGACCTACAAGTTCCAGCTCAACGGCAGCTACACGGACGCGAACTTCCTGGGCACCGGCCAGCGCATCTCGCTGGAACTCAACGGTGGCGCCTTCAGCAAGGTCTACAGCCTCCAGCACACCAACCCCTACACGAGCATCGACGGGGTGTCGCGCACGGAGTCGATCACCTACCGCGACGTCACGCAGTTCGTTTCGGCCTCCTCGAACTTCTCCTCGAAGACCGCGAGCGCGGGCCTGACGTTCGATTACCCGCTGACCGAGTTCCAGTATCTGCGCGTCGGCGGCGCTCTTGACGACTCGCAGCTGCTGACCAACTCCCTGGGCAGCGCGGAGCAGGCGCAGCAGTGGGTGCAGCAGAACGGCCACCCCTACAAGCGCATCGCGCACGATGACACGACCAACAACGAGTACGTGTTCTACGGCACCAACTTCAGGGCCGCCGAAGCCCTGATCGGCTGGGGCTGGGACACGCGCAACCGCACCCTGTTCGCCGACCGCGGCATGCGCCAGACCGTGTCGATGTCCGCGACCATTCCCGGCAGCGATGTCCAGTACTGGGTGGGCAACTACAGCTTCCTGCAGTACGTGCCCATCCATGGCCCGATCACCTACTCGTTCAGCTTCTCGGTGGACTACGGCGCCCCCATCGGCAAGACCACCGCCTTGCCCCCGTACCGCAACTACTTCGCGGGCGGCCCGGATGACATCCGTGGCTACCGCGAGAGCCGCCTGGGGCCCAAGGACCAGTTCGGCAACCCCTACGGCGGCAACCTGAAGGTGGTCAACCGCAACGAGATCATCCTGCCCATGCCGGCCAAGTGGCGCAGCACTGCCCGGGTGAGCCTGTTCTTCGACATGGGCAACGTGTTCTCGACCAGCAAGGACCTGAAGTTCTTCGGACCGGACGGGGTGTCCCCGGCGGATTACAATTTCGCCTTCAAGGACCTGAAGCGCTCGGCCGGTGTATCCGTGCAGTGGCTGGCGCCGCTGGGCCTGTTCCGGTTCAGCCTGGGCATGCCGCTCAATCCCCGGCACAGCAATTTGACCAATAACTGGGGCGATGAGACCGAAGTATTCCAGTTCTCCATTGGCCAGGCGTTTTAGGCCACAATAGGCTGCATTTACTCGAGGTGGGTATCCGTGAAGGACGCGATCAGTATCAAGACGATGATGGGGTTGATGGCACTGCTGGGGGTCTGGGCCGCAGGTCCGGCCTTCGCGGAGCTGAAGATCGGGGTGGTGGACTATGGGCGTCTCGGCGAGGAGTCGCCGCAGGCCAAGGCCGCGAACGATGCCCTGCGCAACGAATTCATGCCGCGGCAGCGTGAGCTGCAGAACCAGCAGACCAATCTCAAGGCCAAGGAAGAGAAGCTGCAGAAGGATGCGGCCACGATGACGCAGGATCAGCGCACCAGCGCCGAGAAGGATCTGCGCGACAGCTATCGCGACCTGCAGCGCAAGCAGGCCGAGATGCAGGACGACCTCAATGCGCGGCGCAACGAGGAGATGTCGCGCCTGCAGAAGACGCTCATCGAACAGGTTCGCACCTACGCGAAGGCGCAGAACTTCGACCTGATCATCGCCGATGGCGTGATGTACGCGACCCCGACCATCGACATCACCCCGGCGATCCTGGCGCAGCTCCAGGCCAGCGGGGGATCGGTTGCGGCTGCGAAGCCGAAGCCGGCTGCACCCGCGGCTGCTCCGGCGGCCGCGCCGGCCAAGCCTCCCGGCAAGTAAGCCCGGGAGGGGTGCGAAACCCGCCGCGGCGCCGTCAACGTCATGGCCGTATCGCTGGGGGAGCTCGCTGTCCGGTTCGGCTGCGAGCTGCGGGGTGATCCTGCGACCCGGGTCGA
The DNA here is from genome assembly GCA_035542375.1 of Steroidobacteraceae bacterium. Taxonomy (GTDB): domain Bacteria; phylum Pseudomonadota; class Gammaproteobacteria; order Steroidobacterales; family Steroidobacteraceae; genus 13-2-20CM-66-19. The sequence continues at coordinate 9,853 of DATKLO010000293.1, forward strand.
TCATGTGGCGACGCTGGCCAACGCGGATCGCGGGTCGGTGGCCTTCCTTTCGGAGTCGCGCAACCGGCGCGAGCTGGGTTCGACCCGAGCCACCGTGGTGGTGCTGGAACCCGCGGCACTGGAGGCCTGTCCGACTGCCGCCCTGGTCTGCAAGAACCCGCGCGCCACGTTCGCGCGGATCACCTCGCTCCTTCATCCAGCCTACCAACCCCCTCCGGGGCGACATCCCAGTGCGGTGGTTTCCGCAAGCGCGACGATCGATCCCACCGCGTACATCGGACCACAGGCGTTCGTAGGGGATCGCGCTGTCATCGGACCACGTACGTACGTCGGCCCGCGTTGTGTCATCGAAGACGACGTTTCGGTCGCCGAGGACGTACGGATCGTAGCCAGCGTGACGCTGTGTCGCGGGGTTCGCATCGGCGCGCGAACGGTTATCCAGCCTGGCGTGGTGGTAGGTGGTGACGGGTTCGGTTTTGCGCCAGAGCAGGGCAAGTGGGTCAAGGTTCCTCAGGTCGGCAGCGTGCGCGTCGGCGCTGACGTGGAGATCGGTGCCAACACCACCATCGACCGCGGCGCAATCGAGGACACCGTGATCGAGGACGGCGTCAAGTTCGACAACCAGATCCAGGTCGGCCACAACGTCAGGATCGGAGCACATACCGTGATCGCCGGTTGCACCGGGATCTCGGGAAGCACGGTGATCGGCAGTCACTGCATCATCGGCGGGGCGGTGGGCATTGCCGGACATCTGACCATCTGCGATGGCGTGACCATCACCGGTTTCGCCATGGTGAGCCGCTCCCTGACAACACCCGGCGTATACTCCAGCGGCATACCGATCGAAGAATCCAGGATCTGGCGCCGTCAGGTGGCGCGCTACCGCAACCTCGAGTCCCTGGGGCAGCGCGTGCGCGCACTGGAGCGCACGCTGGGCACCGGACAGGATGAACCTCCCGATGAGTGAACCGATTCGACTGGACATCAACGAGATCGTGCGGCTGCTGCCGCACCGCTACCCTTTCCTGCTGGTCGACCGCGTACTGGAATGCCATCCGGGCGAGAGCATCAGGGCGCTCAAGAACGTGACCTACAACGAGCCGTTCTTCCCCGGACACTTCCCCGGCCGCCCCGTCATGCCCGGAGTCATGATCGTGGAGGCGCTGGCCCAGACGGCCGGTATTCTCGCGTTCGTCAGCGCCGGGGTCGTGCCCAACCATGACACCAAGTTCTATTTCGTCGGCATCGACAAGGCGCGTTTCCGCAAGCCGGTCGAGCCGGGTGACCAGCTGGTGCTCAATGTGCGCCTGGAGCGCGCCCTGAAGGGCATCTGGCGGTTCTCCTCCAGCGCGCTGGTGGGTGAGACGGAAGTGGCCAACGCCGACATGATGGTGGCGCCGGAGACCGGCAAGTGATCGATCCCCACGCCCTGGTCTCACCACAGGCGCGCCTGGCTCCCGATGTGTCCGTGGGGCCGTTCTCGATCATCGGCCCCGATGTTGAAATCGGGCCGCGCACCGTTGTCGGACCCCATGTGGTCATCAACGGACCGACACGCATTGGCGCGGACAACCGCTTCTTCCAGTTCGCCTCCATCGGCGATGCGCCCCAGGACAAGAAGTACAAGGGCGAGCCCACCCGGCTGGAGATTGGCGATCGCAACGTGTTTCGCGAGAGCTGCACGGTCAATCGCGGCACCACGCATGACAAAGGCGTCACGCGCATCGGCGATGACAACCTGCTGATGGCCTATGCGCATGTCGCCCATGACTGCACCGTCGGCAACAACGCAATCTTCGCAAACTGCGCCGCGCTCGGCGGCCATGTCGAGATCGGCGACTGGGTCATCCTCGGCGGACTCACGGCCGTGCACCAGTTCACCAAGGTTGGTGCCCATGCCTTCCTGGCCGGGGGCGCCATCGTCACGCGGGATGTGCCTCCCTATGTCATGGTCGCGGGCAACCCCGCGCAGCCGCATGCCGTGAATGCCGAAGGACTCAAGCGCCGCGGCTTCGACGAGGAGCAGGTCAAGAACATCCGCGACGCCTACCGGGTCCTGTACCGCTCGGACCTGCGCCTGGCCGATGCGCTCGAGCGTCTGCGACCCCTGGCCGAAGCCCGCTCCGAGATCCGCGCCTTCGTCGACTTCATCGGCCGGTCCACGCGCAGTATCGTCCGATGAGCGCGGCGGTCGGGCCGAGTCCCGACCCGGGCCCGCTGCGGGTCGGCATCGTCGCCGGGGAGTCCTCGGGCGACACGCTCGGGGCAGCCCTCATCGGCGCGCTGCGACAACTGGATCCCGGCGTGCAGTGTTTTGGAGTCGCAGGCCCCAGGATGATCGCGGCCGGCTGCGAGGCCTGGGTCGGCTCGGAAGAACTGGCCGTCATGGGCCTGGTCGAGGTGCTGCACCATCTGCCCAGGCTCCTGCGACTGCGATCCTCGCTCACCACCCGCTTTGCCGCCGCGCGGCCCGACGTGTTCGTCGGCATCGATGCGCCGGAATTCAATCTCGGTCTCGCCCGGCGCCTGAAGGCACGCGGCCTGCGGACAGTGCAGTACGTGAGTCCGCAGGTCTGGGCCTGGCGGCAGGGAAGGGTCCGGACCATCGGACGCTCCTGCGATCTGGTGCTGTGTCTGCTGCCGTTCGAGACCGACTTCTATACGCGCCATGCCGTCCACGCGCAATTCGTGGGGCATCCATTGGCCGATCAGATCCCGCTCGAGGCCGATCAGGCGGGAGCGCGCGCCGCCTTGGGAATTTCCAGCCAGGCGCGGGTCATCGCGCTGCTGCCGGGCAGTCGCCTCGGAGAGGTCGAGCGACTGGGCGCCGATTTCGCCGCCGCCGCAGCATGGATCGGCGCACAGCGGCCGGGAACCCAGTTCATCGCACCCATGGCGTCCAGCGGCGTGCGAGAGATCTTCGAGCGTCAGATCGCCGCCTCGCAGCCGGTTCCCCGGATCACCCTGATCGATGGTCAGTCGCAGCGAGTGCTGGCTGCAGCGGATGCGGCCATCGTCGCTTCCGGCACCGCCACGCTGGAAACCCTGCTGACCGGGCGCCCGATGGTGGTAGCGTACCGGCTGAGCGCGATCACCGCTTTCCTGCTGCGCGCGCTGGGGATGATCAAGGTGCCGTACTTCTCGCAACCCAACCTGCTGATGGGCCGCGCCCTGGTACCCGAATTCCTCCAGGAGCAGGTTACCGGCCCCGCCCTCGGAGCCGCGCTGCTGGCGCAGACGGAGAACGAGGCGCACGTGGCGCAGTTGCGCCGCGAATTCCGCCAGGTCCACGAGAATCTGCGCCGCGGCGGCGCGCGGCTCGCGGCGACCGCCATTCTCGATTGCGCGCGACGGCCCCGGTGAGCGGTTCTTCTCAGGCGGCCCTCGCGAGCAGTCCCCGTGAGGCTTCCCTGGTGAGGCTTCCCTGGTGAGGCGGTCGAAGCTCCTTGCGCGGGCAGGGCAGATGCGCTGCGCCGGTGTGGATGAAGCGGGTCGTGGTCCGCTAGCAGGTCCGGTGGTCGCCGCCGCCGTGATTTTGCATCCGCAGCGACGCATCCGAGGACTCGCGGACTCCAAGTCACTGGCTCCCGAGGAGCGCACGCGACTGGCCGTGCTGATCCGCGAGCGGGCGCTCGCCTGGTCGGTAGCGTGGTCGGACTGTGAGGAGATCGATGCGCTGAACATCCTCGGCGCCACCTTCCTCGCCATGCGCAGAGCGCTGCTGGGATTATGCGTGCGGCCGACCCACGTGCAGGTGGACGGCAACCTGCCACCGCCGCTCGAGGACCTGGGGCTGGGGTGCTCGATCGAAGCGATCATCGGAGGAGATGCGCAGGTTGCCTCGATCAGCGCCGCCTCGATTCTCGCCAAGACCTTCCGTGACGCCATGATGGAACGGCTGGATACGTGCTACCCGGGTTTCGAGCTGGCCACGCACAAAGGCTACGGCACGCCGGCCCACCTGCAGGCGCTGACCCGGCAGCCGCCGTCGCCGCTGCATCGAAAGTCCTTTAGTCCCGTGAAGCTCTGCTTTGAATCGCAAGGGATTTTGAAAGACGGGGCAGTCGTTTCCTGAGCGCTGGATAGCGCGGACGCTGACAGGCGCCGCGGTTCGTGAATAATGCGCGCGTGCTTTCCTTCGCGATGACCTGATGGCCGAATTCACTCACCTGCGACTGCATACCGAGTACTCGCTGATCGACAGTGTCGTGCGGGTGCCGGAACTCGTGGACGCCGTGGCCGGCGCGGGCATGGCGGCAGTGGCGGTCACCGACCAGAACAACCTGTTCGCGATGGTGAAGTTCTATCGCGCGGCTCTCGCGCGCGGCGTCAAACCCATCATCGGCGTCGATCTGCTGGTGCGTGAGCCGGGCGACCGCGCGCAACCCTCGCGGCTCACCCTGCTGTGCCAGTCGCAGACCGGTTACCGCAACATCACGCGCCTCGTGAGCCGCACCTACCTCGAAGGTCAGCAGCGCGGCGTGCCTCTCGTGGACCGGACCTGGCTCGAACCTGACAGTGTCGCCGGGCTGATTGCGCTCTCAGGCGCGACCGAGGGCGACATCGGCCGCGGACTCCTCAACGCCCGCGAGCGTGACGCCGAGCGGGCCCTGGAACAGTGGCTGGCCCTGTTCGGCGACCGCTTCTACGTCGAGCTGCAACGACTTGGCCGGCCCGAGGAGGAAAGCTACATCGCCGCCTGCGTGGCGCTCGCGAGCCGGCGCGGCGTGCCGGTCGTGGCCACCAACGACGTGCGCTTCCTCAAGCCCGATGACTTCGAGTCGCACGAGGCGCGGGTGTGCATTCACGACGGTACGCTGCTGGCGGATGCCGGTCGGCAGCGGCGCTACACGCAGCAGCAGTACCTGCGCAGTGCGGACGAGATGGCGGCGCTGTTTGCCGATGTCCCCGAGGCGCTGGCCAACTCGGTTGCCATTGCCCAGCGCTGCAGCCTGGTCCTGAAACTGGGGGAGGCGCGACTGCCGCAATACCCCGTGCCGGCTGGTCTCACGACCGAGCAGTTCGTGAAGGACGAGGCGGCGCGCGGCCTCGAGCAACGCCTGGCCACTTTGGCCGTCGGTGAGGAGGCGCAGGCTTACCACGACCGCTTGCGCCTGGAACTCGATGTCATCTGCCAGATGGGCTTCGCGGGTTACTTCCTCATCGTCGCGGACTTCATCCGCTGGGCGCGCGCGAATGGCGTGCCGGTGGGACCGGGTCGCGGCTCCGGCGCCGGTTCGCTGGTGGCCTACAGCCTGGGCATCACCGACCTGGATCCGATCCGGCACGGCCTGCTGTTCGAGCGCTTCCTGAATCCCGAACGCGTGTCCATGCCCGACTTCGACGTCGATTTCTGCATGGACGGGCGCGATCGGGTGATCGACTACGTCGCCGGCAAGTACGGCCGCGAGCGCGTGTCGCAGATCATCACGTACGGCACGATGGCCGCGAAGGCGGTGGTGCGCGACGTCGGCCGTGTACTGGGCATGAGTTACGGCTACGTCGACAAGATCGCAAAGCTGATTCCGTTCGAACTCGGCATCACCCTGGATGACGCGCTGACCAAGGAGCCCGAACTCAAGCGCCTGTACGAGACGGAAGACGAGATCCGCAATCTGATCGACCTCGCGCGCTCGCTCGAAGGTGTGACACGTAACGCGGGAATGCACGCCGGTGGCGTCGTGATCGCGCCATCGATACTCACGGACTTCGCACCGCTGTACTGCGACGATTCCGGCGGCAACGTCGTCACGCAATTCGACAAGGACGATGTCGAGGCCGCGGGCCTGGTGAAGTTCGACTTCCTCGGACTGCGCACGCTGACGGTCATCGACTGGGCCGTGGCGACCATCAATCGCATCCGTGAAAAAAGCGGCGAACCACCGCTCGATATCGGTGCTCTGCCCATGGACGACGCGAAGACCTTTGCGTTGCTCAAGGCCTGCAGCACCACCGCTGTCTTCCAGCTCGAGTCGCGCGGCATGAAGGACCTCGTGCGTCGGCTGCAGCCCGACCGGTTCGAGGACATCGTCGCGCTGGTGGCACTGTTCCGTCCGGGTCCACTGCAATCCGGCATGGTGGATGACTTCATCGATCGCAAGCACGGCCGCTCCAGCGGCCCGATCGATTACCTGCACCCGAGCCTGCAACCGGTGCTGGAGCCCACCTACGGGGTGATCCTCTACCAGGAGCAGGTGATGCAGATCGCCCAGGTGCTGGCGGGCTACACGCTCGGCGGTGCCGACCTGCTGCGCCGGGCCATGGGCAAGAAGAAGCCCGAGGAGATGGCGAAGCAGCGCTCCGTGTTCGTGGACGGCGCGGTGGCTCGTGGCGTGGATCCGCAGCAGGCCGCGCACATCTTCGATCTGATGGAGAAGTTCGCCGGCTACGGCTTCAACAAGTCGCACTCGGCAGCCTACGCACTGCTGTCTTATCAGACTGGATATCTCAAGGCCCACTATCCGGCGGCCTACATGGCGGCCGTGCTCTCCGCCGACATGGACCACACCGACAAGGTCGTGACGCTCATCAAGGAATGCGCGGATATCTCCCTCAAGGTGATGCCACCCGACGTCAACGAATCGCAGTACCGGTTTGCGGTGGGGGGTGAGCGCACGATCCGCTATGGATTGGGCGCCGTGCGTGGCGTCGGTCGCGGTGCGGTCGAGGAGATCATCGCGCAACGTCAGGCGCATGGGCCGTTCACGAGCATCGAGGATCTGTGCCGCCGGCTGGATCTGCAGAAGGTCAATCGCCGCGTACTCGAAGCGCTGGTGCGCTCCGGAAGCATGGACGGGTTGGGCGCGAATCGCGCGACGCTCATGCAGCGCCTGCCGGCTGCGATGCAGCTCGGGGACCAGAAATCGCGCGCCTCCGAGGCTGGACAGAATGATCTGTTCGGGCTCTCGGGGGATGAGCGCGCGCACGCTCCGCCACCGCAGCGCCTGGCGGAGCTACCCGAATGGAGCGAGGCCGTGCGGCTCGCCGGTGAGCGTGAGACGCTCGGCCTGTATCTGACTGGTCACCCGATCTGCCAATTCGAGGCCGGCCTGAGCCGCTTCGTCACGCATCGTATCGGTGACCTGATCAGCGACAGGCCGATGGAACCGGTGCGTTTCGGCGGCGGCAAGTCAGTGACGGTGGCCGGATTGATCGATGAAGTGAAGAAGCGCGGCCCGCGCGTCATTGTCAACCTCGATGACCGGACCGGGCGGCTCGAGGTGACACTGTTCGACGATGTCTATCAGCGCTATCGGGAGCTGGTGGCCAAGGATGCCCTGGTCCTCGTCGAGGGCATGCTGCGTTTCGACGAATTCAGCGACGCCTGGCGCCTGTCAGCGCGGCGCATTACAGAACTGGACAAGATGCGGGAACAACAGGCACGCCGCATCGTCCTGAAGTGGCCGGCCACGTCCAGCGGCGCACAGTCCACCGCCGCGCATTCCGCCCTGCTCACGCGCCTGGAGGAAACCCTCCGTCCCTGGCGCGGCGGATCCTGTCCGATCACGATCGAGTACACCGGCTCCGGGGCCAGCGGTGCCCTGACACTGGGTGCGGAATGGTCGGTGCGTGCCGGCCGGGAACTGCTGGAGAAGCTCGAAGGCCTCGTGGGACGCGGCGGCGTCGAGGTCGTCTACCACCTGCCACCCGGCAGCGGCGGTTCGTCCACGTATTCGGCGGACGGGGGCTGATGCTTGCACCCCGGGTGGCGCGCCCGTAACCTCGCCCAGCATCGGAAGCAAACCGGGAACCTCATGGCCGTTGCCTTTCTGGATTTCGAACAGCCCATTGCCGAGCTCGAAGCGAAAATCGAGGAGCTGCGGCATGTGACCTCGGAGTCCGAGGTCAACATCCAGGACGAGATCAACCGCCTGCAGGCCAAGAGCCGCCAGCTCACCACCAGCATCTTCGCCAGCCTGACACCCTGGCAGATCACGCAGCTCGCGCGCCACCCGCATCGTCCGTACACGCTCGATTACGTCAATTCGATCTTCAACGACTTCAACGAGCTGCATGGCGACCGCATGTTTGCCGACGATCTGGCCATCGTCGGCGGTCTGGCACGGCTGGACAATCGGGCGGTGATGGTGATCGGCCACCAGAAGGGCCGCGACACCAAGGAGCGCGTGCGTCGCAACTACGGCATGCCGAAGCCCGAGGGCTATCGCAAGGCGCTGCGGCTGATGCGGTTGGCCGAGCGCTTCGGGCTGCCGCTGATCACGCTGATCGACACGCAGGGCGCCTATCCCGGAGTCGGCGCCGAGGAGCGCGGGCAGAGCGAGGCGATCGCGCGCAACCTCTTCGAGATGTCGGTGCTGAGCGTGCCGATCATCACTGTCGTGACAGGCGAGGGTGGCTCGGGCGGAGCTCTCGCCATCGGCGTGTGCGACCGCTTGCTGATGCTGCAATTCAGCACCTACTCGGTCATCTCGCCCGAAGGTTGCGCCTCGATCCTGTGGAAGAGCCAGGATAAGAAGGAAGCGGCTGCCGACGCTCTCAATCTGACCGCTGACCGGCTCCTGAAGCTGGGTCTCGTGGACGAGGTGATCGAGGAGCCCCTGGGGGGCGCGCACCGTGATCCGGCGGAGACGGCCGCGCGGCTCAAGGCGGCCCTGGTGCGTCACCTGGATCAGCTCGAGGCGCTGCCGCGGGATGAGCTGCGCACCGCGCGCTCGGCCCGTATCAGCTCCTTCGGCGTCTTCTCCGAGACTCCGCAATAGCCGCGACCCGCAAGTTCGGTTCCGACTGGCTGGTACGACACCTGGCCGCGCTGCTGCCCGGCTCCGAGGCTGCGCGCTTTGTCGTGGCATTCAGTGGCGGTATGGACTCCACGGTGTTGCTCGCGGCACTCGCGAGCAAGGTGCCACAGGAGCGGCTGCGTGCCGTTCATGTCGATCACGGTCTGCACACGAGGTCCGGCGAATGGGCCGAGCATTGCAGGAGCGTGGCCCGCGACTTGCGCGTACCGCTCGAAGTCATCCAGATCAGCGTGCCGCGCAGGCGTGGCCACTCACTCGAGGCGACAGCCCGCGATCTGCGTTACCAGGCGCTCGCCGGCACACTGCGGAAGGATGAAGTACTCCTCACGGCGCACCACGCCGATGACCAGCTGGAAACCGTGCTGCTGCAATTGTTTCGCGGCGCAGGACTCGCGGGGCTCGCGGCCATGCCGGAGTGGGCGCCGTTTGGTGCGGGGCTGGCGCCGTTTGCAGGTGCGGGGCTGGCGCGTCCCCTTCTGACGCGGACGCGCCACGAGCTGCAGGACTGGGCGCGCGAGCGGGCACTGCGCTGGGTGGAGGACGAAACCAACCTCGACGAGCGGTTCGACCGCAATTACCTGCGCCGCCAGATTCTTCCGCTGATTCAGAGCCGCTGGAAGGGCGCTGCCACCGCGGTCGCGCGCAGTGCGCGCCATGCCGCGCAAGCCCAGCGCCTTCTGGATGCGCTGGCCCGTGCGGATGTGGAGCGCGCCTCGGACGGGCCCGATCTGTCGCTGAAATCACTGCGGGCTCTGCACCCTGATCGGCGCCGCAATGCGTTGCGCTTCTGGATCACACGTTCGGGATTTCGTGCGCCCGATGCGCGCCGTCTGGAAGAACTGGCCGGACCGCTCATCGCGGCGCGCCCCGATTCGCATCCGCGTTTGAGCTGGGGGGATGCGGTCGTGCGGCGTCACGCTGATGTTCTTTCCATTGCCCCGGCGCCCGAGGCGGCTCGTGGCGCCTCCCGCGATCAGGGGGGGCGGCAGCTCCCCGCTGCGAGCCGCGGCCCGCCGCCCTCCGCCTCGCGAGACGCGACTGCGCGATCGGTCAAGTGGTCCTGGCAATCGCAGCCACTCATCGACTGGCCGGTGGGTTCGATGAAGCTCGAGCTGCGACCGCATGCGCACGGTGCGATCGATCTGGATGCGCTTCCGGACACATTGGTGATCCGCACGCGCGCCGGCGGCGAGCGACTGCGGCCGCGACGCGGTGGTGCGCGCAGGGCGCTCAAGAGCCTCTTGCAGGAGGCGCATGTGCCGCTGGAGGAGCGCGCCAGACTGCCGCTCCTGTTCTCCGGCAAGACGCTGCTCGCCGCGGGCGCCAGGTGGCTGGACGCCTCCATCCAGGCGACGTCCGCGAGCGCGCACCGCGGCCGGCTGCAGTTGCACCTGCGCGAACGAAGCTTGACGTAACCTGCCGTCGCTGCGCTTGTTTCGTCCGCCCGGCGGCTTGCTGCGCCGGCAGGATCGACTCGCGCCGCGACCGCATCGGGGCGGCCGACCTCAAGTCGGGTCGCGGGCGAGGGGCCGATGTGGTAACTTGTCTGCCCGTCGTCCACACAGCCTTCACGGCTCGGTCCCCGCGACGGAAACCCCCGCAATACATCTATGACGCGCTTCGTATTCGTCACCGGCGGTGTCGTGTCCTCATTGGGCAAGGGCATCGCTTCGGCCTCACTGGGAGCGATACTCGAGGCCCGCGGCCTCAAGGTCGCCATGGTCAAGCTCGATCCGTACATCAACGTCGATCCGGGCACGATGAGTCCATTCCAGCACGGTGAGGTGTTCGTCACGCAGGATGGCACCGAGACCGATCTGGATCTCGGCCACTATGAGCGCTTCGTGCGCACCACCACCGGGCGCAACAGCAATTTCACCACCGGGCGCATCTACGAGCGGGTCATCGCCAAGGAGCGACGCGGCGATTATCTGGGCGCCACGGTGCAGGTGATTCCGCACATCACCGATGAGATCAAGAGAAGCATCAAGCTGGGCGCCGATGGCTCGGATGTGTGCATGGTCGAGATCGGCGGCACGGTCGGTGACATCGAGTCGCTGCCGTTCCTGGAGGCGATCCGCCAGCTCGGTGTGGAACTCGGCCGCAGCAACGTCGTGTACATGCACCTCACCCTGGTGCCGGTCGTGGGGGGCTCGGGCGAGATCAAGACGAAACCCACCCAGCACTCGGTGAAGGAACTGCGCGGCATCGGCATCCAGCCCGATATCCTCCTGTGCCGCTGCAAGCATCCATTGCCGGAGGAACAGAGACGCAAGATCGCCCTGTTCACCAACGTCGAGGAGCGTGCGGTGATCTCGGCGGTGGACGCCGATGACATCTACAAGATTCCGATCCTGCTGCGCGAGCAGGCGCTCGATGACATCGTGGTGGACAAGCTGCGCCTGGACGTGCCGCCCACCGATCTGGCCGAGTGGCGCCAGGTGGTCAGCGCGAAGGCGAATCCCGACGGACAGGTCGATATCGCGATGGTCGGCAAGTACGTGCAGATCCGCGATTCCTACCTGTCGTTGCACGAGGCGCTGATGCACGCGGGCCTCAAGAGCCGTACCCGTGTGAACATCCACTACATCGAGTCCACGGACATCGAGCAGCACGGTACGCATGCGCTGCAGGGCATGGATGCGATCCTGGTGCCCGGCGGCTTCGGTGAGCGCGGCATCGAGGGGAAGATCCAGGCGGCGCGTCATGCACGCGAGCATGGGGTACCCTATCTGGGCATCTGTCTCGGGATGCAGGTGGCAATCGTCGAATACGGCCGGCACGCGCTGGGGCTGACGGATGCCAACAGCACCGAATTCAACCGCGCGACGCCGCATCCGGTGATCGCGCTGATCTCCGAGTGGCAGGACCAGGCCCACGGTGTGCAGACCCGCAGCGAGGATTCCGCCAAGGGCGCGACGATGCGGCTGGGCGCCCAGGAGGTCGTACTGGGGGCGGGCACGCGTGCGCGCGAGATCTTCGCGCGCGACATCATCATGGAGCGGCACCGCCACCGCTACGAATTCAACAACAACTACCTGGACCGTTACCGCCAGGGTGGCTTGCGCTTCTCGGGCTTCTCGCGCGATGGCCTGGTCGAGATGATCGAGCTGACCAGTCACCCCTGGTTCATCGCTACGCAATTCCACCCGGAGTTCACCTCGACGCCGCGCGACGGCCACCCGCTGTTCACCGGATTCATCCGCGCTGCACGGGCGCATCGGGCCGCGCAGCTGCCGCAAGCGGCCGGTGCATGAGGCTCGCCGGCCAAGAGATCGGGCTGCAGCGGCCGTTCTTCCTGATAGCCGGTCCATGCGTGATCGAGGGCGAGACGCTCGTGCAGGAAGTGGCCGGCCGCCTGCGCGAGGTCACGGCGCGGCTGGGCATCCCTTATGTATTCAAGGCGTCGTATGACAAGGCCAACCGTTCCTCCAGCCGCAGCTTTCGCGGTCCGGGGATCGACGCGGGGCTGAAGATCCTGCAGGGCGTGCGCGCGGCGGTGGGAGTGCCGGTGCTCACGGACGTGCACGAAGACACGCCGCTGGCTGAAGTCGCGGCGGTTGTCGACATCCTGCAGACGCCGGCCTTCCTGTGCCGTCAGACCAACTTCATCGTCAATACCGCATCCCAGGGCAAGCCGGTCAACATCAAGAAGGGCCAGTTCCTCTCCCCCTGGGAGATGCGCAACGTGGTGGAGAAGGCACGCTCCACCGGCAATCCGGACATCATGGTGTGCGAGCGGGGCTTCTCGTTCGGCTACAACAACCTGGTGTCCGACATGCGCTCGCTGGCCATCATGCGCGCCACCGGCTGCCCGGTGGTGTTCGATGCCACGCATTCCGTCCAGCTGCCCGGCGGTCAGGGTTCCGCCTCCGGGGGGCAGCGCGAGTTCATTCCCGTGCTGGCGCGCGCCGCCGTCGCCGCCGGCGTCGCGGGATTGTTCATGGAAACCCATCCGGATCCGGAAAAGGCGCTGTCCGATGGTCCCAACGCCTGGCCGCTGGCCCGCATGGAGCCGCTGCTGACCACGCTCAAGGCGCTGGACAACGCCGTGAAAGCCACTGCATTCGAGGAAAGCCTGTTATGAGCCGTATTGCCGACATCCGCGGTCGCGAAATCATCGATTCGCGGGGCAACCCCACTGTGGAAGCCGATGTCGTACTGGATTCCGGCGCGCGGGGTCGCGCGGCGGTACCCTCGGGAGCGTCAACCGGGACGCGCGAAGCGGTTGAGCTGCGCGATGGAGACAAGAAGCGCTATGGCGGCAAAGGCGTGCTGAAGGCCGTCGAGCACGTGAATACGGTGCTGCGCGAGGCGCTGCTCGGTCACGACGCGCTCGACCAGGCCGGCCTGGATGCACGCATGACGCAGCTGGATGGCACCGAGACGAAAGGGCGACTGGGCGCAAATGCGCTGCTGGCGATTTCCCTCGCGAATGCACACGCGGCCGCCGTGCACAACCGCGTGCCGCTGTATCGACATCTCGGCAAGGGCCGCGAGCCGGTGATGCCGGTGCCCATGATGAACATCATCAATGGTGGCGCGCACGCGGACAACAGCCTGGACATCCAGGAGTTCATGATTCTGCCGGTGGGGGCACCCACGTTCCGCGAGGCGCTGCGCTACGGTTGCGAGATCTTCCACACGCTGAAGAAGCTGCTGCACGAGAAGGGACTGACGACCGCCGTGGGAGACGAGGGCGGGTTCGCGCCCAACCTGGGTTCCAACGCCGAAGCGCTCGAGATCATCCTCACCGCCATCGGGCAGGCCGGGTATCGCGCGGGCCAGGACGTGTACCTGGGCCTGGACGTGGCGAGTTCCGAGTTCTTCAAGGACGGTCACTACGAGCTCGAGTCGGAGAACCGCCGCTTCACCCCGGCCCAGTTCAGCGCCTACCTGGCAGATCTAGCGGGCCGCTATCCCATCATCACCATCGAGGACGGGATGAGCGAGGGAGACTGGGAGGGGTGGGGAATACTCACCCGCGAGCTGGGCCGCAAGGTGCAGCTGGTGGGGGATGACCTGTTCGTGACCAACACGAGCATCCTGCGCGAGGGCATCGACCGGAAGATCGCCAACGCCATCCTCATCAAGCCGAACCAGATCGGCACGCTGACCGAGACCCTGGCGGCCATCTCGATGGCCGATCAGGCCCGCTATGCGGCCGTGGTGTCGCACCGCTCGGGGGAAACCGAGGACGCGACGATCGCGGACATCGCGGTCGCGACGGCCGCCACGCAGATCAAGACGGGCTCGCTGTCCCGCTCGGACCGCATGGCCAAGTACAACCAGCTGTTGCGCATCGAGGCGGAGCTGGGCACGGTCAGATACGCGGGGCGCGCGGCGTTTCCCATCAGCCTGTAGATGGTTCAGGGTCCTTCCACCGTGTAGCCCCGGGCCCGCAGTTCGGCCAGGAACCCATGATCGCCCAGCAACCGGTCCATGGACTGGACCGCCAGGATGGTGTGATTGCGCGCCATCGCCTCCTGCGCCTCGACGATCCAGTCATCTTCCGCTCGCGATACGAGATTGCGGATTCGCGCAGAGGAGGAGACGGCCGCGAGACACGCCGTGCGGTCGTCCACGGAGTGAGGCAGTTTGCGGAGCGTATCCACGTCACCAAGAGCCCATGCGCGTGCACGCGCCTGCATCGGTCCGAGGTCCGTCTCCAGCCGGGTGACGATCGCGGCCAGGCACGAGATCTCGCCGGCCTTGGGCGTCTCACCCAGGTCCTTCAGCACATCGACCGGATCTTCGACCTTCATTCTGGTCTGATGCACCTTCACCCCCTGCCTGCCCGCCAGCTTGAGCACGGTGCGCTGCACTTCGTTGCGCATCGTAAGCCCCGAGGCGTCGAAGGCCTTGTCGAGCAACCGGCCCCCGGCCAGCATCGGGCGCAGCTCCTCGATCCGGTCATCCCCCGGGGCGAAGCGCTGTTTCAGCGCCATGAAGCGCGCATACAGATCCGGGGGCAGCTGCTCGCGCAGCTTCATGCGATCCGGGCTCTTCTGGATCTTCCGCCACGTGAAGTACAGCCGCAGCGCCGTGAACGGATTGGCGCCCACGCCGATCGACGGCCACGCGGGCAATACTTCCTGCGACTCCTTCAGCACGCCCTCGACAGCATCCGACTGCCAGGTCATCTTGCGTGGCAGCGGCGAAATCGTGCCCAGCACCCACATGACATGGTCCGCCTTGCTGACCCGCCACATCTGCGGACCGGCGTGCTGACCTTCGACGACCACTTCTTCCGTGGGCGTTTCCGGCTGTGGGGCCGCGGAAGAGTTCGCCGCCGACGCCGTGCCCATGCCCAGGAGCACCACGCACATCAACAGTGTCCCCAACGACACCTCAGCGGCCAGCCGGCTCTCCGCCACCGAGTGGGGTGGCCGCCTCCTCCGCAGTTTCAGGTTCTGTCCCTGCTGCACGCTCATCTCCTGTTGGAGCTCCGTCGCGCGGGAATGTTTCCGCCGCGCAGCCGCGTCCCGCGCGGGCGTGGCGCTTCGCGCGGGGCGCGCTGTCTGATAGGCTATCGCGTCCATGAAATGGCTTGCCGTCGCACTTCTGGTGGTTGCCGTGCTCCTGCAGTACAGGATATGGCTGTCGCCCGATGGAGTGCGAGAGCTTGACCGCCTGCAGTCGGCGGTCGCCGCCCAGCGCGCCGAGAATGACCAGCTCGTGGAGCGCAACCGGCAGCTCGCTGCCGAAGTGCGTGACCTGAAGAGCGGCATGCAAGCCCTCGAGGAACGCGCCCGCAGCGACCTGGGCATGATTGCAGGCAACGAGACGTTCTATCAGGTCGTGCCGCCGCGTCCCGCCGCCGCCTCCAACCAGTCTCCCACCCGGACCGCGGCCCGGTAACGGCCACGGGCGTTGCCACCATGCGCTACTGGCTCGTCATGCCGGCCGCCGGCGTGGGCCGCCGCTTCGGAGATTCCATGCCGAAGCAATACGCGGATCTACATGGCCGCACCGTCATGGAGTGGGCACTCGCTCCCTTTCTGGCCGACGCGCGTTGCGCGGCTGCCGTCATCGTTATCGCCACCTCCGATCCCTACTGGCCCGAGGTCTGCCACCGCCTGGCGAAGCAGGGGCGGGTCACGACGGCTGGCGGTGGAACCGAACGCAGCCATTCCGTGCGCAACGGACTTGCGGCGCTTGCCGGACGCGCCAGCCCCGAGGACTGGGTTCTGGTTCACGATGCGGCGCGTCCTTGCCTTCTGGCGCGCGATCTCGACCGCCTGGTACAGCAGCTGGAAGCGCACCCCGTCGGGGGACTGTTGGCTTCGCCGGCGGCCGATACGCTGAAACGGGCCGAGGCGGGCGGCGAGATCGCCGCAACCGTGGATCGCTCCGCGCTGTGGCGGGCGCTGACGCCGCAGATGTTTCGCTACGCGGCGCTCAGTGAGGCCCTGGATCGGGCGGCGGGCGCGGGCCGCACGCCCACCGATGAAGCCCAGGCGATCGAATGGACCGGAGCGCGGCCCATCGTGGTCGAAGGGTCCAGCACCAACATCAAGATCACCAGCGCCGATGACCTGGTGATCGCCAGAGCCCTGCTCGATGCCAGCCGCCGGGCCGGCGGGAGATCCGGATGAGAATCGGTTCGGGAGTGGATGTGCACAGTTTCGGTCCGGGCGATCACGTGATGCTGGGCGGAGTGCGTGTGCCGCATTCGCGTGGCGTCATCGCTCACTCGGATGGCGACGTGGTTCTGCACGCTTTGTGCGATGCGCTGTTGGGCGCCGCGGGGCTGGGCGACATCGGCCAGCATTTCCGTGACACCGATCCGCGGTGGAAAGGCGCCGACAGCCGCCGCTTCATCGTGGGAGCCATGGAAATGCTCCGTGCGCGGAAGCTTCGCGTAGGCAACGCGGATGTGACGGTCCTCGCGGAGGCACCCAAGGTGGGACCGGTGCGCGAGCAGATCCGCTCGCAGATCGCCGAGCTGCTGGGGGTGGCGGCGGATCGGGTGAACGTCAAGGCCACCACCACGGAGAAGCTCGGGTTTCTCGGTCGTGCCGAAGGGATCGCGGCACAGGCAGTGGTGCTGCTCCTGGACGGGTGAGCGCTCCAGCCGCGCTCATGTCCAACTCCGATCCTGCCGAGGGACCGCCGCCGCGTCCGCTGCCCGTCCCGGATGACTGGCGGCGCTGTGCACTCGATCCGCCGCGCGCCGCGGGGGCCCCCCTGGCGGAGGGCGTGCTGCGCGCGCAGCCGGACGATTTCCAGGTCGAGGAGGTGTTGGGTTTCGCGCCTTCAGGTTGCGGAGCCCACGTCCTGCTCAAGGTGCGCAAGCGCGATGCCAACACCCAGTGGGTGGCGCGCGAGCTGGCCAGGCGGTGCGGCTGCCGACCCGGTGATGTCGGATTCGCAGGACTGAAGGACCGGCATGCGGTGGCCACCCAGTGGTTCAGTGTGCCCCGTTCGAAGCTCGGTACGGAGGATTGGCGCCGGGCGCAGGCGCCGGACTTCGAGGTCCTCGAGGCTCACGCCCACGCTCGCAAGCTGCCGCGCGGTGCCCTGGCCGGCAACCGCTTCGTGATACGGGTGCGCGGTGTCCTGCCCGCCGATGCGGGGCAGGCGGCGGTTCTTGCGCAGAGCGTCGCGGCGCGGTGCGAGCACCTGCGCCGTCAAGGTGTTCCCAACTATTTCGGTGCGCAGCGATTCGGACGCGACGGCGGCAATCTGGCCACGCTGCAGCATCTGTCCCGGCTGCCGCAGCAACCCCTGCCGCTGCATCAGCCCGAGCGCGGGTTCGTGCTGTCGGCGGCCCGCAGTCTTGTGTTCAACGCCGTTCTGGCCGAACGCGTGCGCGAGGGCAGCTGGAATGGGCTCGAGGCGGGAGATCTGGCGAATCTGGACGGTCGCGGCAGCTTCTTCGCGGTCAGCGCGCTGGATGCGGTCCTGCAGGAGCGCGCGGAGCGGCTCGAGATCCACCCGACAGGCCCGATGTGGGGACAGGGCGCGCCAGCCACGCAGTCGCGCATCCTGGAACTGGAGCGCCGTGTGGCGGCGGATCTGCCGGCCGCGGCGGATCTGTGCGTGGCAGCGGGCATGGCGCAGGAGCGGCGCAGCCTGCGTCTGCGGGTCGCCGATCTCGAGTGCCGGTTCGAAGGCGCGGATGTGTCGCTGAGTTTCCAGCTCACCCGGGGAAGTTTCGCCACCGTCGTGCTGCGGGAACTGTTTACCACCCGCTCGGCGGTCGACCCACCCGACAGCGAGGGTTAACCGGGCCGGAGCAGGCGGTATGCGCGGTCAGCGGCCAAGAGTGCTCGGTGCGCGCCGGTCAGCGGGCCAGGAGCACATACAGCGCGCCCGTTCCTCCATCGACCTGCCGCGCCGAGACGTAGGCGAGCACGGGTCCGATGCGCCGCAGTACGCTGCTCACGGCCCCCTTGAGTACCGGCCCTCGATGGCCTGAGCGCAGTCCCTTGCCGTGCACGATGCGAACGCAGTGCAGGTTGCGCGACAAGGCCGCCGCGAGGAAATCGCGCAGGGCTTCTTTCGCCTCGGCCACAGTCAGTCCATGCAGGTCGATCTCCGCCTGCACCCGATACTGACCGCGCCGCAGCTTTCTGACGACCGACGCCTGGACGCCGGGTCGCTGGAAGACGAGCTCCTCGCCACTGGCCAGCTCGGGATCGCCGGCGTCCGGTCCCAGGCTTTCCTGGAGGACGGCTCGCCGGTCTGCTCGTGCGAAGCGCGCGCGAGGTGCGGGCCGGCGCCCCCGCGCCACGTCCGGCTGTCCGGACAGTGGCTTCACTCCCCGTACCGCCTCACGAAAGAGGTGCGCATCCTCATCGTCCGACTCGTTCATCACGCGCCCCCGGCATGGCCTCGTTCCGTACCCGTTGCCCCATGATCGTGCGCCGTTCCGGGCCGCGAAGCCGGCGTGCCGCTCGAGGTCACAGGCCCGGGACAAAACAGTATAGTGACGCGCCTTTTGAAGGCTCCAGTACGGCGATCGATTCCTTGAAGATCCTGGTCAGCAACGATGACGGCTTTCGCGCGGAGGGCATCCGGCGCCTGCGCGAAGCACTGCTCACCCTGGCTGAGGTGACTGTCGTCGCGCCGGACCGCAACCGCAGTGGCGCCAGCAATTCCCTCACCCTGGACGTTCCGCTGCGGGTGTTCGAAGCCGAGCCCGGTGTGCATTACGTTCCGGGCACCCCCACCGATTGCGTGCACCTGGCCATCTCCGGTCTGTTCGACTTCCACCATGACATGGTGGTGTCCGGCGTCAACGATGGACCGAATCTCGGGGATGACGTGCTCTACTCGGGGACCGTCGCCGCGGCCATCGAAGGGCGCTTTCTGGGCTTGCCGACGATGGCCGTGTCGCTCTGTACGAGCGCGGGCAGCGGACGGCACTTCGCGACCGGTGCCGAAGTGGCCCGTCGCCTCGTGGCCCAGGTGCTGCGAAAGCCGCTGGAGCGGGCGCGCATTCTGAACATCAATGTCCCCGATCGGCCCCTCGATCAGCTGCGAGGATTCCGCACCACACGGCTGGGCTTCCGTCACCCCTCCGAGCCCATCGTGCGTGCCCGGGACCCGCACGGCCGCCCCGTGTACTGGGTGGGGCCGGCCGGTCCGCAGGACGAGGCGGGACCAGGAACCGATTTTCATGCGGTGGAGGCGGGATATGTCTCGGTCACCCCACTGCAGGTTGATCTGACTCGGCACGACGCTCTGCCTGCGGTGGAGAGCTGGCTGGAAGGCATCGATGGTTGACGTTCGGTTGACGGGTATCGGCATGACGTCGGCGCGCACTCGCGATCGCCTCGTGCAACGGCTGCGCGATCAGGGCATAAGCAACCTGGCGGTTCTTGACCGGATCCGCAATGTGCCGCGCCACATCTTTGTCGACGAAGCACTCGGTAGTCGCGCCTATGAAGACACCGCGTTACCCATCGGGTTCGGACAGACGATATCGCAGCCCTACATCGTTGCCAGGATGACGGAGGCTCTGCTGGAAGCCGGCCCGGTCCACAGCGTTCTGGAAGTCGGCACTGGATGTGGATACCAGACGGCCGTACTCGCGCCTCTCGTGGACCGCGTTTACACGATCGAGCGCATCGAGCCGCTGCTCGCGCGCGCCCGGGAGCGCATCAAGGAACTCGAAATACGCAATGTTCGCTTCCGCCATGGCGACGGCAGCGTTGGATGGAAGGCGCACGCGCCGTTCGACGGCATTCTGGTGGCCGCCGCGCCGCTGACGGTTCCGGAAGCTTTGATCAAACAGCTCAAGGTGGGTGGTCGTCTGCTCGTGCCCGTGGGCCCCGAGGGAGAGCAGGAGCTCATCCGCTTCACGCGCCGCGAGCAGCGGGTCGAGCGCGAGTCGCTGGGGCCCGTGGCCTTCGTGCCGCTGCTGGGCGGTACGGCCTGAACGCCTGCGCAGCCGGAGCATTGTATCGAAACAACATTATATTATTATTGTAACTACATGTTTAAATGTACAATAAAATGACATAGCGACGAGAATCAATGCCCAAAAGCGGCGCGAAAACCGCCGCGCGCGCACCGGAAAGGCTCGCTCCAGGCCCCGGTACGGGTGGAAAAAGTCTTAAGCGAGTAAAGAGCTTGCGCGCGGATCTGCGACCCGTTTAGTATCTGGCCCTGTCGCGTAACACCGACATCCCGGAGTGACAGTGAAAGTCCCCGGGCGGACTGAAGAAGACACAGGGAGGAGGGGAGTCGAAACAAGAGCAATAAGGTTGGACAAGAAGAACAACAATGATGGGCAATTGTTCGAGTCTGTCAGCTTCGAATGATTGTTTGGTTGGTTGAGCTTTCTCCCCCTGTGTCTTCTTGAGCCCGCCGTCCGGCGGGCCGCGGCTCCGGCGCCGCACCCGTGCCCCTATTTCAGGAACAACGCTGCCGCGACGCGGCGCTCCTCCTGAACCAGCACGTTGAACGTGCGACATGCCGCGCCCAGATCCATGAACTCGACGCCGATGCGCTGAGCGCCGAACGCGGCACGCACCTCCGCTGAGGCGAAGCGTTGCCGCGCTCCAGTGCCAACCAGCACCAGCTCCGGCCGCAACGCGAAGATCGCTTCGAGGTGGCTGACGGTGAGTTCATCGAGTGTGGCCGGCGCCCAGGGTGCGATCGCTGTCTCGGCAGTGACGATGCAGCTCGAGGAGATGAACCGATCGCCGACGCGGATGCCATCGGCCGCATAGGCGCGGATCAGATTCGCGCCGCCACCGGGGTCGAGCGTGAATTTCATAGGTGGGGTTGCAGGGCTGTCGGCGCGCGTCTCGTCATGGTGTGTACGATACCGGCTCGTGAACGAAGCCGTCATTGTCCTCGCCGACCTGTACCTCGACCCTGAGACACCGCTCGAGCTGCCCGAAGAGCTGCCGCTGCCCGGGCTTTCACTTCTCGCGCGCTTCGCCACGCGCGAGCGGCTGACCGCCGGATGGCGGGACTGGGTCGCACGCTGGACCTGGCGGGGCGGTGTGGGCAGCGGCTCCACCGATGCGCGAGCACCTGCGATGGCACCTGCCACGGTCCCGGCACCTGCCACGGTCGCGGCGAGCGCGGTCTGGCACGACAGGCACAGATGGATCGG
The DNA here is from genome assembly GCA_035542375.1 of Steroidobacteraceae bacterium. GTDB lineage: Bacteria > Pseudomonadota > Gammaproteobacteria > Steroidobacterales > Steroidobacteraceae > 13-2-20CM-66-19. The sequence continues at coordinate 31,189 of DATKLO010000293.1, forward strand.
TGCGGAAGCCCCTTCGCCTGCGGCGGTCTGGCTGGCGACCCCGGTGCATCTGCTCGCCGGACTCGCCAGCGCGCATCTGGACCGGCGCGGCATCCTGCGGCTGTCGCCAGAAGAGCAGGCACGGCTGGCCGAAGACTTTCGCCAGTCCTTTGCCGGGACGCCATTCGGTCTCATCCCGCTGCCGGCAGGCGGGTTTCTCCTCACCGGGCCTGGACTGTCCACCGAGCCCGCACTGCCCACCGCGCCTGAACCGCCGCTGGAGGGATCGCCCGAGCCGGCGCGCTGCGTGGGAGTGAACCTCGCGCGCAATCTCATTCTCCGCTCAGGCGTGCCCGCCCTGAGACAACTGGGAGCGGAGATCGAGATGTGGCTCCACGCGCAGGCGCTCAACACACAGCGTCAACACCAAGGCCTCCCCCCGCTCACAGCCCTGTGGCTGTGGGGAGGTGGACCGGCGCCGCAGCGGGCCGCGACCGACGCGAGTCGGATTCCCGATTCGACGGTGGCTTTTGGAAGAGATCCGTTCGTCGACGGACTGTGGGGTAGCGAGACGCCGCCTCTGCCACCACAGGCAGCGGAAATATTCGGCTATGCTGGCGCGGAGCGTGTCCTGGTGGTGGAGGAAGTGGGTCGCATGCTGCATTCGAATCCGAAATGGCTGCTTCCCGAGGCGCTCGCGGAGTGTGACCGGACCCTGCTCGTTCCCGCACTCCAAAGGCTGAGAGCCGGAGAGCTGGTCAGCCTGAGCGTACTGGCGAACGACCGACGCCTGACTTTGCGACGTGCGGATCTACAGAAGTTCTGGCGGCGTCGGTTGCGTGCTGCGGCGGCATTCGTATGAGCGTTCCCTCGACAGAGACAGGTTTGTCCTCGCGCGCCCCGGCGCGCGCCAACACGCTACACGTCGTTCGACGCTCGCCTGCCCCTGATACCGACCTCGGTGCTGAAATTCACCCGGTCCTGCGGCGGGTCTATGGCGCGCGCGGCATCCGATCGGCGGCGGAACTGGACCTTTCGCTGGAGCGGTTGCACCCGGTTCGCACCCTGGAGGGAATCCAGGCGGCCGTGGATCTGCTGCTGGAGCATCGCGCCGCCGGACGGATCCTCGTGATCGGTGACTTCGATGCCGATGGGGCGACCAGCACAGCGCTCATGCTTCGCGCGCTGCGTGGCTGGGGATTCGTCGCTGACTTCCTCGTCCCGAACCGCTTCGAGTTCGGGTATGGACTGACACCGGAGATCGTCGCGCTCGCGGCTTCGCGCCAGCCGACATTGATCGTCACGGTGGACAACGGCATTTCGAGCCTGGCCGGGGTGGCCGAGGCGCGCCGGCGTGGCATCGATGTGCTGGTCACCGATCACCATCTGCCCGGTGCGCAGCTCCCCCAGGCGCGGGTCATCGTGAATCCCAACCTGCCGGGCAGCGGCTTTGCCAGCCGCGCCCTCGCCGGCGTAGGAGTGGCTTTCTACGTCATGGCGGCCCTGAAGCGGCATCTGGACCAGCATCAGCTGACACCTGCGGGGGCGCCGGGCGCGGCGGAATTCCTCGATCTCGTGGCCCTGGGCACCGTGGCCGATCTCGTTCCGCTCGATGCCAACAACCGGATCCTCGTCACGCAGGGCCTGAAGCGGATCCGGCTGGATCGGTGTGTCCCCGGGATCCGCGCGCTCCTGGAGATCGCCGGCCGCAATCCGACCGAACTGACCGCCGCGGATCTGGCGTTCTGCGTTGCTCCCCGGTTGAACGCCGCCGGCCGCATCGACGACATGAGCATCGGCATCCAGTGCCTGCTGGCCCAGGACGCCGACTCCGCCAGGGCTCATGCCGCGCGGCTCGATGAACTCAATGTCGAACGCCGCGCCATCGAAGCGCGGATGCAGGTCGAGGCCATCGCCGCGGTGCGCTGCCTGGCGGAGCCCGGACCGCGAACCCTGCAGCGCCGCGGGGTATGCCTGTACGATGAGTCCTGGCATCAGGGGGTGGTCGGACTGGTGGCCAGTCGCATCAAGGATCGCCTGCGCAGGCCGGTGATCGCCTTCGCGCTCGCCGGAGAATCGGTGCTTCGGGGTTCGGCGCGCTCGGTCGCCGGGATTCACATCCGCGACGTTCTGGATCGCATCGCCACGCGTCACCCCGACCTCATCAGCCGGTTCGGCGGCCATGCGATGGCCGCCGGCCTCACGCTGGATCTGGCGCATCTCGACCGGTTCGCCGAGGCCTTCGACGAGGAAGTCGCCCACTGGGCCGAGCGCAGCCTCGGGGCGGATGCCATTGAAACGGATGGCGAACTCGCCGTGCAGGAGATCGCCCTGGAGACTGCTCATGCGCTGCGCGCGGGCGGACCCTGGGGCCAGGCATTCCCTGAACCCAGTTTCGACGGATTGTTCACCCTTCGCAGCGCCCGGATCGTGGGCGAGCGTCACCTGAAGATGTGGGTGGAGGTACCCAGGACAGGGCGCTCGTTCGATGCGATCGCTTTCAACCACGTCGAGGAGCCCGAGCGCTTCGTCCCACCCGAGGGGTTGGTGCGGCTGGTCTATCGCCTGGACGTCAACGAGTACCAGGGTGAGCGGCGCCTGCAGCTCCTCGTGGACCACGTATTGCCGGCGGTGAGTGGAAATCAAAGCTCCTGACCGCTAGCATCTGCGCACCGTCCGGTTCCCTCCCACCCGCACGCGGCGCCGTTGCCCTGCCATCGGCTTGTCTGCGCCGCTACGAGGACCGGCGCAGAAGCCGAAGGCGGACTCACGATGGAAGTCAATCAGCTCAAGCGCCAGCTCAAGGATCTCGGGGAGCGTATCGCCTCCCTCCGGGGGTTTCTTTGAGTACGACCAGAAGAAGGAGCGTCTCGAGGAGGTCGTGCGCGAGCTCGAAGACCCCGCGGTCTGGTCCAACCAGGAGCGCGCCCAGGAACTGGGTCGCGAGCGCGCGCGTCTCGCCGCCGCGGTAGAGGAGATCGACCGCACCGACAAGGGCATCGCCGACGCCAGCGAGTTGCTGGAGCTGGCCGAAGCGGAAAACGACGAGGCCGCCGCACGCGACATCGAGGGCGATGCCGCCAGGCTCGAGCAGGCGGTCCGCCATCTCGAACTCAAGCGGATGTTCCGCAACGAGATGGATTCACACAACGCCTTTCTCGACATCCAGGCCGGTGCCGGCGGCACCGAGGCGCAGGACTGGGCGCAGATGCTGCTGCGCATGTACCTGCGCTGGGCGGCCGCGCGGGGTTTCACCGCGGAAGTTTTCGATTCCAACCCGGGTGAGGTGGCCGGCATCAAGAGCGCCAGCCTGGAGATCAAGGGTGAGTACGCCTACGGCTGGCTGCGAACCGAGACCGGCGTGCATCGCCTGGTGCGCAAGTCACCTTTCGACTCCGGCAACCGCCGCCACACCTCATTCGCCTCGGTGTTCGTCTCTCCGGAGATCGACGATGACATCGAGATCGAGGTGAATCCGGCGGACCTGAAAACCGATGTCTATCGCTCCTCGGGCGCGGGCGGCCAGCACGTCAACAAGACCGAGTCGGCGGTGCGCATCACGCACATTCCCAGCGGCATCGTCGTCGCCTGCCAGAACGAGCGCAGCCAGCACAAGAACCGCTCCACCGCCATGAAGATGCTCAAGGCGAAGCTCTACGAGCTGGAAGTCAACAAGCGCAACGCCGCCGCGCGCGTGCTGGAGGATTCCAAATCGGACGTGAGCTGGGGCAACCAGATCCGCTCCTACGTGCTCGACCAGTCGCGCATCAAGGACCTGCGGACGGGCGTGGAAGTTGGCAACACGACAGCGGTGCTCGATGGCGATCTGGACCAGTTCATGGAAGCATCCTTGAAGGCTGGTGTATAAGAGTCTGGAGGCGGGGCGGAAAGCGGCGATGAGCGCTACGGAACACAACGACGACGAGAACAAACTGATCGCGGAGCGGCGCGCCAAGCTGGCACAGCTGCGCGCGGCCGGCGCGCCCGGCACCAGCGTGTTTCCCAACGATTTCCGGCGTGACTCGCTGGCGGGGCAGTTGCATGCGGCCTTCGGCGACCGCAGCGGCGAGTGGCTGGAGGCCCATCCGGCGCGCGTGCAGGTCGGCGGGCGCATCCTGTTCAAGCGCGTGATGGGCAAGGCGAGCTTCGCCAAGATCGCCGACCGCACGGGCCAGATCCAGCTGTTCCTGCAGCAGGATGCGCTCGGGGAGACCTACGAGGCGTTCAAGAGCTGGGATGTCGGTGATATCGTCGGTGCCAGCGGTGTGCTGTTCCGAACGAAGACCAATGAGCTGTCCGTCCGGGTCGACAGCCTGCGTCTGCTCGTCAAGTCGCTGCGACCCCTGCCGGACAAGTGGCATGGTCTGGCTGACACCGAGACGCGTTACCGCCGCCGTTACGTTGACCTGATCGTCAACGAGACCAGCCGCAACGTCTTCCTGACCCGCACGCGCATCATCCGCTACCTGCGTGACTTTCTCGATGCGCTGGATTTCATCGAAGTCGAAACTCCGATGATGCAGCCGATTCCGGGCGGTGCGGCGGCTTTGCCCTTCGTCACGCACCACAATGCGCTGGGCGTGGACATGTACCTGCGGATCGCGCCGGAGCTGTACCTGAAGCGCCTGGTGGTCGGTGGCTTCGAGCGCGTCTACGAGATCAACCGCAATTTCCGCAACGAGGGGCTGTCCACGCGACACAACCCCGAGTTCACCATGCTGGAGCTGTATCTGGCCTACGCCGATTACCGCGACCTGATGGACTGGATCGAGAAAGCAGTACGCGGACTTGCCGATACCCTGCATGGCAAGCGGCAGATCGACTACCAGGGCCGCAGCTACGATCTGGCCGCGCCGTTCCGGCGCCTGACCGTGGAGCAGGCCATCATCGCCAACAATCCCGGGATCGATCCGCTCTCGCTGCGTGACGTGACCTACCTGCGCAAGGTGTGCGAGCAGCTGGGCATCGCGACCAGCCCACACGATGGACCGGGCAAGCTGCAGATCGAGATCTTCGAGAAGACCGCCGAACATACGCTGCTCGATCCGACGTTCGTGCACGCGTATCCGGCCGAGGTCTCACCGCTATCGCGCGCCAACGATGCGGATCCGTTTCTCACCGACAGGTTCGAGTTCTTCATCGCGGGGCGCGAACTGGCCAACGGATTCTCCGAACTCAACGATCCGGAAGACCAGGCCGCGCGCTTCCGCGCACAGGTGGCACGCAAGGATCGCGGTGATCAGGAAGCGATGTTCTACGATGCCGACTACGTCCGCGCCCTGGAGTACGGCATGCCGCCCACTGCGGGACTGGGCGCCGGAATCGATCGGCTGGTGATGTTCTTCACCGATTCACCTTCGATCCGGGACGTGATCCTGTTCCCGCACATGCGCCCGGAAGTGGACTGACGTGTCGGCGGAGCTCAGTTGAGCGAGGCGCCGATTGGGGTCTTCGATTCCGGCATGGGCGGGCTCACGGTACTGAAGGCCCTCCTGCGCCGGTTGCCGGGCGAAGACTTCGTCTACCTGGGCGACACCGCACGCCTGCCGTACGGGACCAAAAGCCCGGAAACCGTCGCCCGCTATGCGCTGCAGGCGGCTGAGGCGCTCGAAGCCTACCGGGTCAAATGCCTGGTGATCGCCTGTAACACGGCTTCGTCGGTCGGGTTGCCCATCATCCAGGAGCGCATTGAGTCGGTGCCCGTCGTAGGCGTGATCGAGCCCGGGGCCCGCGCTGCGTGTGAGGCCTCGTCCTCCGGGCACATCGCCGTGATTGCCACCGAGGGCACTGTGCGCGGCGGCGCCTACCAGCAGGCGATCCTGCGATTGCGGCCTGGCGCCCGGGTCACGGCGCTGCCGGCACCGCTGTTCGTGTCCCTCGCCGAAGAGGGACTGCATACGGGATCGATCGCAGGCGCGGTTGCTCGTCACTATCTGCGGCCGATTTTCGGCGCAACCGATTCCGCCGAGTCGCGACCCGACACGCTCGTGTTGGGATGCACGCATTTCCTCATGCTCGCCGCGTCGATCCGGCGTGCTGCCGGTCGCGGCGTGCGCATCGTCGATTCGGCGGCCACAACCGCCGAAGCAGTGGAACAAGGCCTGTCGAACGCCGGTCTGCTGCGCGCCGGCGCCACCGGTTCGTTCTCCGGTGTTCCCAAATCCGCTCGCAAATCCTCATGTACCGGCGGCACGGTGCGCTTTCTCGCCACCGATGGCATCGAGCGTTTTGCACGCATCGGCGGCGGATTCCTCGGCCGCGCCATCACGCCTGGCGAGGTCGAACTGATCGACCTCTGACGGCCCGGCTCATCAGTCGGGCAGCGTGTAGGGCAGGGGCAGTGCAGTTGCCTTGAGGACGGGGCCGGATGTCGAGTCCGCCACGGTGGATTGCGCCGTGGCGATGGCCACCGCGTTGGAATCTGCCACCGTGGAATCCGCACGTGCCAGTTTCGCTCCCTCCTCACCTGTCTCGAGAGCCGTCACGGCGAGAAACTCGCTGCGGCCATCGGCAAGCTGCACGGACTGCACGACTTTGAACGGCCGTCCGTCGGCGAGGCGTCCACTGTCACCGGGCGCGAGTTGGCAAGGCTCGTCGGATTGGAAGCGCTGCATGCGGCGCTTGACACGACCGCGATAGTGCGCGCGCGCGATGACTTCCTGGCCCGTGTAGCAGCCCTTGTCGAAAGCAATTGCGTCGAGAGCGTCGAGATTCAGCATCTGGGCGACGAACTCCTCGGAGGTCGCGGCGCGGATCTGCGGCTCACCTGCCGCGATCTCGTAGCGCCGCCAGACCTGCAGCGATTGCTCCTCGCGGGAGCCCGGTGTGCCGTTTGCCGCCGGCGTGAGTTCCAGCCAATGCAGGCCGTCCGATCCGAAGGGCATTCGCCAAGAGCCGTCGGATGTGCTCGGCGCAGCGGTCGTGGCGGTCGTGGCGGTCGCGGCGGGCGCGGCGGGCGCAGCGGGCGCAGCGGTCGTGGCGGCTGTGGCCGCCCCGGCCGGTGTCCTCGGCGCGGACGTCGCTGCATCCGCACTGATTCCGCTGACCTGCCACTCAGCGGAGGCATCGGAGATCCTGACCTTCGCCCGCAGCACGAAGCGCGACAGGCGGCTCGCGACCGCGGCTGCCAGCTCGCGCGGCAGCACGGCGAGGATGTCATCGGGTGCAACCTGCACCAGGCGCAGCAGCGCGATCGCGCGACCCTGTGGATTGTGATAGCCGGCCAGCTGCCCGGGTCGCCCCGGCAGTCGCATCACATCGCTGGACAGCTGTCCCTGCAGAAAGCGCGCGGCATCAGGCCCCTGCAGCCGCAGGACTCCCAGATCAGGCAGGCTGACTCGCTGCTGCATGCAATGCTTCCGCGTTGTTTTTCCAGAGGTTAGCAATGGTCCCGAGCGGCGAATTCTGGCAGACTTGGAGCGTATGCCCAATGCCGCAGACCTGCGCGCCGGAGCTTCCGCACCGGTCGTCGCCCACACTACGCCGTCCGTCCAATACGACACCGCCGTCGGCGCATCAGTTCCTTCCGCTGACCTCGCGACCACACCGGTCGGTCAGGGAGAGCGTGCGCCCCGGCCGGTCGAGATTGGCGGACCGCAGGGGCCGGAGCCGACGCGCTTCGGCGACTGGGAGCGCAAGGGTCGCTGCATCGACTTCTAGGCCGGCTTCACGCGCCAGCGGCCGGGCTGCCGCGGACGCTACGGATCACACAGTTCACTATGCGCGCAAGACCTTTGTCGCCTCATCTGAGCGTGTACCGCTTCAAGTACACGCTGACCACCTCGATCCTCAACCGCCTGACCGGGATGGTGCTGTCGGCCGGCCTGCTGGTGCTGGTCTACTGGCTGATGGCGCTGTCGGGTGGTGCGCGCGGGTATGAGCAGGCTCGGGCGCTGCTCGGGCTTGCCCCGTTCAAACTGGTTTACGCCGCGCTGCTGATCGCGTTCTGCTATCACCTGGTGGCCGGCATCCGCCACCTGGTGTGGGACACGGGACGAGGGCTGGAAAAGAGGCAGTCACAGCGCAGCGCGTGGCTCATCACTGTTGTCAGCCTGGTGCTCATGGCCCTGCTCGGGTACTGGTGGCTCGCCGCCGGAGGGCGCGCTCCATGAAATCCTTGCGTAGCCCACTGGGTCGGGTCGTAGGCCTGGGTTCCGCCGGCGATGGCGTGCACCACTGGTGGATGCAACGGCTCACTTCCATCGCGCTGGTGCCGCTGACCATCTGGTTTGTCGTTTCCATTCTCTCGCTGAAGACGCTTGATCACGTAACGGTAATCGCGTGGATGGCGCAGAGCTGGACCGCGGTGCTGCTGATACTGCTGGTTCTGGTCGCAACATGGCACTCGCAGCTCGGCGTCCGCGTCGTCGTCGAGGACTACGTACACTCGGCCGGCACTAAAACGCTCACGCTCGTGATAGTGACGTTTGCGCACACACTGCTGGCTGCCGCCGGAGTCTTTGCCATTCTCAAGGTGGCCTTCGGAGGGGCAGCGTGAGCGACTACCAGTTCATCGATCACACCTATGATGTTCTGGTAGTCGGTGCCGGTGGCGCCGGACTGCGCGCCACGCTCGGACTGGCCGAGGCGGGACTGTCCACGGCCTGCATCACCAAACTCTTTCCGACGCGCAGTCACACCGTGGCGGCCCAGGGCGGCATCAGCGCCGCGCTCGGCAACATGGGTGAAGACGACTGGCGCTGGCACATGTACGACACGGTCAAGGGTTCCGACTGGCTCGGCGACCAGGATGCGATCGAGTTCATGTGCCGCGAGGCGCCGGCCGCCGTCATCGAACTCGAGCACTACGGAGTCCCGTTCTCGCGGACCGAACAGGGGCGCATCTACCAGCGTCCCTTCGGCGGCATGACCACCCACTTCGGCAAAGGCATCGCACAGCGCACCTGCGCGGCGGCCGACCGCACCGGTCATGCCATGCTGCACGCGCTCTATCAGCAGTCGATCCGCCACTCCGCCACCTTCTTCGTCGAGTACTTCGCGATCGACCTGATCATGGAGAACGGCGCCTGCCGCGGCGTCGTGGCCCTCGACATGACCGAGGGGCGGCTGCATCGATTCCGCTCCCACATGACTATTCTGGCCACGGGTGGTTACGGCCGGGCCTATTTCACGTGCACCTCCGCCCACTCGTGCACAGGCGACGGCAACGCGATGGTGCTGCGCGCCGGTCTGCCGCTGCAGGACATGGAGTTCGTGCAATTCCACCCCACGGGTATCTACGGCGCCGGGTGTCTGATCACGGAAGGCGCGCGCGGCGAGGGCGGCTACCTGACCAACTCGCGCGGCGAGCGCTTCATGGAGCGCTACGCTCCCAACGCGAAGGATCTCGCCTCGCGGGATGTCGTGAGCCGCGCGATGACCGTGGAGGTGCGTGAGGGTCGCGGCATCGGCGCCGAACACGATCACATCGAGCTGCACCTGGAGCACCTGGGACCGGAGGTCATCCATGAGCGCCTGCCCGGCATCGCCGAGACGGCCCGGATCTTCGCGGGCGTCGATGTCACCAAGCAGCCGATACCAGTGCAGCCCACCGTCCACTACAACATGGGCGGAATCCCCTGCAATTACCATGGCGAAGTCGTGCTTCCCAGAGGTGGCAACGCCGACAGCGTCGTACCAGGACTGATGGCGGTGGGCGAAGCCGCGTGCGTGTCCGTGCACGGCGCCAACCGTCTAGGCTCGAACTCCCTGCTCGACCTGGCCGTGTTCGGTCGCGAGGCGGCACGCCGTTGTGCCGAGATCGTCAAACCGGGTGTGAGCCACAAACCCCTGGCACGTGATGCCGGGGAAGTCGCGGTCGCCCGGCTGGACCGCTTGCGCAACGCCAACGGCTCGCGCCCGACCGCGGAGATCCGGCTGGAGATGCAAAAGACGATGCAGCGCGATGCGGCGGTGTTCCGCACGGGCGAGTCGCTTGCCGAAGGCATCGTCAAGGTGGCGCGGACCTTCGAGTCGTTCTCCGAGGTGCGCATCAGCGACCGCTCACTGGTGTGGAACACGGATCTGGTGGAGACCCTGGAGCTGGAGAACCTGCTGCTGCAGGCCACGGCGACCATCCATTCGGCGGCCAACCGTACCGAGAGCCGCGGCGCGCAGGCACGCGAGGACTATCCCGAGCGCGATGACCGGAACTGGCTCAAGCACTCGCTGGTGTGGGTGGAGGGGCCCGGCAAGGTGCGTTTCGACTACCGACCCGTGCACCTGGCCACGCTGAGCTCGGATGTGGAATCCATTCCGCCCAAGGCGCGGACGTACTGAAGCGAGCACGCATGGCCGAATTCCGACTGCCCGAGAACTCCCGCATCCGCCCCGGCAAGGTCCACCGCGCTCCGGGCGCGCGCGAGCTGCGCACGTTGCGCATCTATCGCTTTGAACCGGACTCCGGCGAGAACCCGCGCGTGGACACTTTCGAGCTGGATATGAAGGGCTGCGGGCCCATGGTTCTGGATGCCCTGATCCAGATCAAGGCGGGGATCGATTCGAGCCTGACCTTCCGCCGCTCCTGCCGCGAGGGTATCTGCGGCTCGTGCGCCATGAACATCAACGGCGTGAATCGCCTGGCCTGCACCACGGCAATGGAGGACCTCGGCGAGCAGATCCGCATCTATCCGCTGCCGCACATGCCCGTGGTGAAGGATCTGGTACCGGATCTCACGAATTTCTATGCACAGTACGCCTCCGTGAAGCCCTGGCTGCAGACCCGCAGCCCCGCTCCGCCCGATCAGGAGCGGCTGCAGTCCAAGGAGGAGCAGGAGAAGATCGACCGGCCGGCCGCGTGCATCCTGTGCGCCTGCTGCTCGACCGCTTGCCCCAGCTACTGGTGGAACAGCGATCGCTTCCTGGGACCGGCCGCGCTGCTGGCCGCGTACCGCTGGATCATCGACAGCCGCGACGAGGCCACCGGCGAGCGCCTCGACGAGCTGGAGGATCCCTTCCGGCTGTACCGCTGCCACACCATCATGAACTGCACCGACGTGTGTCCGAAGGACCTCAATCCCGCGCGTGCCATCGCCGAGATCAAGAAGATGATGCTGGAGCGCCAAGGCTGAGCGCGCATGACAGGCGCGCTCGACAGCGATGCCCGTGGCCTGCTGTGGCGTTGCCGCCGTGGCATGAAGGAACTCGACCTGCTGCTGGAGCGGTTTGCCCACCCGTACCTCGCCGATGCTCCGCTCGCGCAGCGGCGGCTGCTGGCGCGGCTGCTCGATACCCCCGACCCGGATCTGGCCGACTGGCTGCTGGGACCCGGTGTGTGCGCCGACCCGGAGCTCGCGCCGCTGGTGGCCGCCATCCGTGGCATGGTCCTACCCACCGCAGCCCTACCGACCGCAGCCCTACCCACAGCAGTCCCACCCACCGGGGCCCCCCTCACCGCCGCCGCGCCTGCCGCTGCACAGGCTGCCCCCGACCCGTCCACTGCCGCCCCGCGCACGGCCCATCGGCCTGCCGCCCCCGCCTTGCCCGGTGCGGCAACCGGGCCCGCGGTGGCGTGAGGCGATCCGCGGAGCACTCCGGAGCGCCATGGCGGGGAAGGCATGCGTGTGGCGGCCCAGGGGTCACTCAGGCATCATCCGGCCGCCCCGGGCGGGCCGCGAACCATCCCATGTTGCCCTCCATACCCCTCCATCGGACCTCCGTCACAACCGCGTCAACCCGGCACGCGGCAGCGTGCGCGGGTCTGAACTTTCCCGAGGGTTCAGGGTCTATTCAGGTCGCGGCGCGTCGGCCACTGTTCCTGTGGGAGTAGCGGGCGGGCATGAGCGCCGATGTCAGCGATCTGAGCCTGGTTCGACGCGTGCAACGCGGCGACAAGGGGGCGTTCGATGCGCTGGTGCTCAAGTATCAGCACAAACTCGTCAAGCTCGTCATGCGGTATGTGCGCAATCCGGCGGAAGCCGAGGACATCGCCCAGGAGGCCTTCATCAAGGCGTATCGGGCCCTACCGCAGTTTCGCGGTGACAGTGCCTTCTATACCTGGCTTTACCGGATAGCCATCAACACCGCCAAGAACGCCGTCGTATCGCGTGACCGCAGCCCGATCGAATACAACATCGACCGCAACGATGCCACCGAAGAGTCCTACGACATGCAGGGCAGAATGAAAGACTCGGAGACTCCGGAAGGCCTGGTGCTCACGGATGAGATCCGCACCACGGTGAACGCGGCCATCGACGCGTTGCCTGAAGATCTGCGCACGGCGATCATCCTGCGCGAGCTGGAAGGGTTGTCGTACGAGGAGATCGCCGCGGCGATGGATTGTCCGGTGGGCACCGTGCGCTCGCGGATCTTCCGCGCGCGGGAGGCCATCGACAAGCGGCTGCGCGAGGTCTTCGAGGGTGGGCTGGGTCGTACGGAGGAACTGGGATGAACGAGGAACTCGACAGCCAGTTGTCCGCGATGTTCGACAACGAACTGGCGGCCGGCGAGTGCGAGCTGATGGCGCGGCGGCTGTCGCGCGATGAGCAGCTCAAGGCCCGCTGGGGCCGCTATGCGGTCATCGGCGCGACCATCCGGGCCGAAGGGGGAACGCGCCTGCACGCGCGCATTGCCAGCCGCGTCAGCCTGGCCATTTCGGCCGAACCCGCCGTCGCGACCGGGATTGCCCAGCCGTACGCTTCGAATTTCGCCACCCGCTGGTGGCGTCCGGCCGCTGGAGTGGCTGTCGCCGCCAGCGTGGCGGCCGTCTCCATCCTGTGGCTGAGGATTCATTCGGGCCCCGCGGATCAGCTGCTGGCCCAGCAGGCGATACCGTCGCAGCCGAACGTCGCTGGCGGCGCCGCTCCTCCCTCGGGTGGCGCCGTGAGTTATGTGGTTCCGAAGGTCATGGCCCGCCGCTCCATCGTGCCGGCGACCCAGCTGGCCAACTACGTCGTCGCCCACAGCGAGTTCTCCTCACCGGTGAACCGGCGCAATCTGCTGTCGGCCCTGATGGCCAACGAGCCGGTGACGAGCGGCCAAACCTCAGGATCGGAAGAACCCCCTGACGATGTCTATGACGATTCCAAGACCGCGCAGTAGGGACCGGATCGGCTGGTTGGCCGTCGCGATGGTGGTGGCCACTGCCGCCGCTGCCGAGGAGCCGACCAAGTGGCTCGAGCGGATGAACCAGGCGCTGACCACGCGCAACTACGACGGCACCTTCTCGCACTGGCACGGCGGTCGTGTGGAGATGCTGCGGATCATCCACCGCGTGCAGGACGGTGCGGTGTCCGAGCGACTCGTTTCGCTCGACGGGTCGGGTCGCGAGTTCATTCGCCGCGGAACCGATCTGGCCTGCTACCTGCCCGACAAGCGCACCGTGCTGGTGGAGAGGCGCCCCCCGGATGAATCGCTGCTGGGCGGGTTCCCAGCGGTCAACGCGCAGAGCGTCAGCTATTACGACATCCGGGAAGTGGCGCGGACGCGCTTCAACCGGCGCGACACGCGCCTCATCACCGTGTCCCCCAGGGATGAGTTCCGTTACGGCTACCGGCTGTGGATCGATGAGACCACGGCCATGCCGCTGAAGACCCAGCTGTGCGACGGTCACGGGCATGTCATCGAGCAGATCGTCTTTGCCGATCTGACTCTCAAGTCGCATATCCCGGATACGGCCTTCAAGCCGGAAGTCTCCACCGAAGGCTTCCAGTGGCTGCGCAACGATGCCGCCCCCGCCAAGGAAGCACCCGAAAACGCCTCGATGGCCTGGAATGCGCTGATGCTGCCGCCCGGTTTCCGCATGGCGGTCCGCTCCTCCCAGCTCATGCCGGGCTCCAGCGGGCCGGTCTCCCACCTGGTCTTCACCGACGGTCTGGCCTCGGTATCGGTGTTCGTCGAGGCGAGGGTGCAGGGTCCTGCTGATGCGGAGACCGTTACCGAGGAATCCGCTCGCATGGGTTCATCCTCCGTGTTCTCCACTGTCATGGGTGGGCGCAAGGTCACCGCCGTCGGCGAGGTACCGCCCGCCACGGTCCGCTCCATTGCCTCCTCGTTTTCCCAGCAGGGGACAGCCGGCTCTCCCCGCCACTGAGGCGGGCGAATGCCGCATGAACGTGAGTCTGACGGTGGTACACCGGCAGGGCTGTGAGCTGTGCGAGGAAATGCTCGCCGCGCTGTACACCCTGGGACAGAGCCTGAGCCTGCCGCCGATCGAGGTCGTGGACGTGGACAGCGATCCGGAGCTGCTGCGGCGGCACGGCCTGCATGTGCCGGTGCTCCTGCTGGACGGCAGCGTGGTGTGCCGCCATCGCCTGGATGTCGCCGAACTGCGCAGGCTGTTGCGCCCGCGGTCGTAAGGCCTCGAAATCCGGCTGATTTGGTCCGGGGCCACGCCTTACTTATAATCCGCCCGCCGCAGGATCCTGGCGCGGCGTACGCGACAGACTGCTGCTCATGCTGCTCACCCGCAACTTCTCCATCATTGCCCACGTCGATCACGGCAAGTCCACCCTGGCGGACCGCTTCATCCAGCTGTGCGGCGGGCTGCAGGATCGGGAGATGCAGGAGCAGGTGCTGGACTCCATGGAGCTGGAGCGTGAGCGCGGCATCACCATCAAGGCACAGAGCGTCACCCTCCATTACGACGCGCCGGATGGTCAGCGCTACCAGCTCAACATGATCGACACGCCCGGCCACGTCGACTTCTCGTATGAAGTCTCACGGTCGCTGGCTGCCTGCGATGGCGCACTGCTGGTGGTCGATGCCTCGCAGGGTGTCGAGGCGCAAAGCGTCGCCAACTGCTACACGGCCATCGAGCAGGGCCTGGAGGTACTGCCGGTCATCAACAAGATCGATCTGCCTTCGGCCGACCCGGACCGGGTCATGAAGGAGATCGAGGAGATCATCGGCATCGACGCGACCGATGCGGTGCAGGTGAGCGCGAAGACCGGCGATGGCGTGCCCGCGCTGCTGGAGGCGCTGGTGAAGCGCATTCCGCCGCCGAAGGGCGACCCGCAGGCCCCGTTGCAGGCGCTCATCATCGATTCCTGGTTCGACAACTACGTGGGGGTAGTGTCCCTGGTCCGCGTCGTCAACGGGAGCCTGCGTAGCGGTGACAAGATCCGCGTGATGTCCACGGGACGCAGTCACACCGCCGACAAGCTCGGACGATTCACGCCCAAGTCGGTGGTGCTGCCCGAACTGGCCACCGGCGATGTGGGCTTCGTCGTGGCCGGCATCAAGGAGATCGACGGCGCGCCGGTCGGCGATACCATCACGCTCGAGCACCGGCCGAGCCCGCAGAGCCTGCCCGGCTTCAAGCAGATCAAGCCACGGGTGTTCGCCGGGCTGTTTCCGGTCAACTCCGATGACTACGAGAGCTTTCGCGATGCGCTCGCCAAGCTGCGCCTGAACGACTCGGCGCTGCATTACGAACCGGAAGTGTCCGGTGCGCTGGGATTCGGCTTCCGTTGTGGTTTCCTCGGCCTGCTGCACATGGACATCGTGCAGGAGCGATTAGAGCGCGAGTACAGCCTCGATCTCGTCACGAGCGCGCCCACGGTCATCTACGAAGTCGCGCGCACCGACGGTGGCGTCGTCTACGTGGACAACCCCGCGAAGCTGCCGGCGGCCAACGAGATCGAGGAGATCCGCGAGCCCATCATCACCGCCAACATCCTCGTTCCGCCGGATCACGTGGGCGCGGTCCTCAAGCTCTGCAACGACAAGCGCGGCTCGCAGAAGAAGATGCAGTACCTGGGCACCCAGGTGTCACTGCAGTACGCGCTGCCGCTGGCGGAGGTGGTGCTGGATTTCTTCGACCGGCTGAAGTCGGTGAGTCGCGGCTACGCCTCGTTCGACTACGAGTTCAGCCACTTCGAGCTGGCGCCCCTGGTGAAGCTCGACATCCTGATCAACGGCGACAAGGTGGATGCGCTCTCGATCATCGTGCATCGCGAGAACGCGTATCAGCGCGGCCGCGAGCTGGTGGACAAGATGCAGGAGCTCATCCCGCGGCAGATGTTCGAGGTGGCGGTGCAGGCGGCGATCGGCGGCGCGATCATCGCGCGCGCCTCGGTGAAGGCGCTGCGCAAGAACGTGCTCGCCAAGTGTTATGGCGGCGATGTCAGCCGCAAGCGCAAACTGCTCGAGAAACAGAAAGAAGGCAAGAAACGCATGAAGCAGCTCGGTCACGTGGAGATCCCGCAGGAAGCGTTCCTCGCGGTGTTACAGGTCGGACGCAAGTCCTGACGGGGCGCGGGCATGCTGCTGCAGATCATCGTACCCCTGTCCTGGCTGGCGATTCCCGTGGGGCTTGCCGCCATCATCGACGACTGGTTCATCCGGCCGCGGCGCCAGATCGCCGCCTCGCCCCAGCCACCGCGCGATCCACCGCTGATGCGGGCGACCTACATCGTGCTGCCGATCCTGATCGCCGCCGTGGTGCTGCGACTGTTGCTGGCGGAGCGGCTGGATTTCAGCACCGTGCTGTCCGGCATCACCGCGGTAACGGGGCTGGTGTGGGCGGTGGATGTGGCGCTGCTGCGCCGGGGGCGGGCTGCCGCGGCGCGCGCGGCCGGCAAGGATCCGGCGGCCATCCCGGAGCCGGGCACCGTGGATTACGCGCGCAGCTTCTTTCCGGTTGCGCTCGTGGTGCTGGTGCTGCGCTCCTTCATATTCGAACCGTTCCGCATCCCCTCCGACTCAATGATGCCCACCCTGCTGGATGGCGATTTCATCATCGTCAACAAGTACGCCTACGGCCTGCGCCTGCCGGTCATCAACCGCAAGGTGATCGGCATCGGCGAGCCGCAGCGCGGGGATGTGGTGGTATTCCGCTATCCGCTCGATCCTTCGGTGAATTACATCAAGCGCCTGGTGGGCCTGCCGGGTGATCACGTCGAGATCCGCAATGACCGCCTGACCATCAACGGCACCGTGGTGCCCTTCACCATCCAGCGGCCCTACAACGACGGCTGCTACATCAACATGCAGCTGGCCGAGGAGCATCTGGGGAGCCATGTCCATCAGGCGATGCTCTGCCCGGTGCCCCTGGATGTGACGCCCGTCCCACCCGCGGGCTGCAATCGGAGCGAATCGCGCGGCTACTATTGCAATATCGACAACCAGCAGACCTCGGGTCTGTTCGCGGAAGCGCCGCCCCTGGTGCGGGACGTGCCGCCGGGCATGTACCTGATGATGGGCGACAACCGCGACAACAGCGAGGACGGCCGGGTGTGGGGCTTCGTGCCCGAGGACAATCTGGTCGGCAAAGCCACGCGAATCTGGTTCAATTGGGACCTGAAGCGCAGCGGCGGCCCGGCCTGGCGCCGGATCGGCTCGGCGATCCGGTAAGGAGCGCGGTGTGTCACGGGGGAGTGTTATGCGGTCCAAACAGACGGGCGTCACGCTGATCGGCTGGATCTTCCTGCTGATCCCGATGGCCGTGGTCTTCTATGCCGGCATTCGCCTGGCGCCGGTGTACCTGAACTACATGAAGGTGACCCGCAGTCTCGAGCAGGTGAAATCCGAGCTGAAGGGCGACGCCGCCGGCAGCGCGGCGCAGGTGCGCACCGCCATCGAGAAACATTTCGATGTCGAGAGCGTGGACTATCCGACGGTCAAGGACCTGAAGATCACGCGTGACGGCCACTCCTGGACCGTGCAGGCGAGCTACGACGATCAGGCTCCGCTGTTTGCGAACCTGTTCATACTAGTGCAGTTTGACAAGTCGGTGACGATCGGCAGCGGCGCGGAGTAGCCGGCGTGCGCGTTGCCATCCGCCGCCCATGAGCGGTGGCGACTGGCCGGAAGGCTGGGTACGTGACCGCCTCGGCTACCAACCCGGCGATCCGCAACTGTTCGCCACGGCGCTGACCCACCGCAGCGCCAGTGGCGCCAACAACGAGCGCCTGGAGTTCCTGGGCGATGCCGTTCTCAATCTTGTCGTGGCCCGTCTTCTGTTCGATGAGTATCCCCAGGCGTCCGAAGGGGATCTCAGTCGCCTTCGCGCCCGCCTCGTGAGCAGCGAGCCCTTGGCCGAGGTCGCCGCCGGCCTCGGCGTGGGCGAGGCCCTGCAACTGGGCTCCGGAGAGCTGAAGACGGGCGGTTTCCGCCGCCAGTCGATTCTGGCCGATGCACTGGAAGCGCTGTGCGGTGCCTTGTACCTGGACGGGGGTCTGGGGAGCGCGGAGCGTGTGATCGGCATGCTGTTCGAAGCGCGAATCGCGGCGCTCCCTGCGCCGGAGTCGCTGAAGGATGCCAAGACGCGCCTGCAGGAATATCTGCAGTCGCGCGGTCTGCCGTTGCCGCGTTACTCTGTGGAACGCACGGAGGGCGAGGCACACCAGCAGGTCTTCCACGTGGTGTGCGAAGTACCCGACATCGGCCAGCGAGCGGCTGGCAGCGGCTCCAGCCGCCGGCGGGCGGAGCAGGAGGCTGCCGGGCGCATCCTCCAGGCCCTGGGACAGACATGAGCGGCAAGAAGCGAAAACCACCCAAGCGGACGCAGCAGCAGCCGGAGCAGCCGTCGGAGCGAGCCGGGCAGGCCGGGCCATCGGGGCAGGTCGAAGAGGCCACGCAGCCGGAGCAGGCCACGCAGCCGGAGCAGGCCGCGCAGGGCGGGCACCCCTATCGCAGCGGCTTTGCCGCGCTGATCGGCCGACCCAACGTGGGTAAATCCACGCTGCTCAATGCGCTGGTCGGTCAGAAGCTCAGCATCGTCACGCCGCGCCCGCAGACCACCCGCCATCGCATCGTTGGCATCGTCCACCTGCCCCATGCGCAGATCGCGTTCGTGGACACGCCGGGCTTGCATCAAAATGCACAACGGGCCCTCAATCGCGCGATGAACCGTACGGCAGCCACGTCACTGAACGATGCTGATCTCATCGTGCTCGTGACGGAAGCCTGTCGGTGGACGGAGGAGGACGAACTCGCTCTCAAACGCGTCGCGCAGTCGGGCCTGCCTGCGATTGCGGCGATCAACAAGGTGGACCGCGTACGGCCCCGCGCGCGTCTGTTGCCCTACATCGCCGAGTTGTCCGGCCGGCATGCGTTTGCCGCCGTCGTGCCCGTCTCCGCGTTGAAATCGGACAACGTCGAGGCGCTGCGCCAGAGTATTGCCGCCCACCTCCCGGTCGCTCCTCCCCTGTACGCGGAAGGGGAACTGACCGATCGCGGCCTCGACTTCCGCATTGCCGAGATGATCCGTGAAAAGCTGACCCTGGAGTTGAATCAGGAAGTGCCCTACGGCATCGCCGTGGAAGTGGAGCAGCTGCAGGAAGCGGACGGTCAGCTCAGTGTCGATGCGTCGATCTGGGTAGACCGCGACGGTCAGAAGCCCATCGTCATTGGCGCGCGCGGTGAACGCCTGAAGAGAGTGGGGCGCGCGGCGCGGATCGCACTCAACAACCAGCTGGGCCGGCGCCTGCATCTGAACCTGTGGGTCAAGGTGCGCGAGAACTGGGCCGACAATGCCCGCGCCCTGAAGCAACTCGGCCTCGAATGACGCGCTCGGTCCGCCGTGTCAGTCTCGCGCCTGGCTTCATCCTGCACCAGAGGCCGTATCGCGAGACCAGCCGAATTCTCGAGGTGCTCACCCGCGAGCACGGCCGCCTCACTCTGTTCGCGCGTGGTGCGCGTGGGCCGAAGGCCAGGCTGGCATCCGTTCTCCAACCCTTCCAGTTGCTGCTTCTGTCCTGGAGCGGGCGCGGCGAGAGCGCGCAGCTCACTGCCGCGGAAAGCGCTGGGGCCACAGCGGCCGTGCCGGGAGCGAGCATCATGGCGGCGTTCTATCTCAACGAGCTGCTGATGAAGCTCACGACGCGACATGATCCGCATCCCGATCTCTTCGATGCGTACGCCACCGCTCTCGCGGAACTCGAGGCGGGGCCGCCACTGGAGCCGGCACTGCGCATTTTCGAGAAGCGCCTGCTCGATGTGCTCGGATACGGGCTCGACCTGAGCACCGAGGCGCATTCGGGCGAGCGCATCGAGCCGCACGGGTATTATCATTTCCGCCCCGCGCAGGGCCTGTTCGCCACGGTGGCCGGCGCGGCCGGAGCGCTCGCGGGGCGCTCGATCCTCAATCTGGCCAGCGAGCAGCTCAGCGGCGAGCGGGAACTCGAGGATTCCCGCCGCCTGCTGCAGGCGGCGCTGGCGCAATGCCTGGAGGGTCGTGAGCTCGCGACCCGCACCGTGGCCAGGGCGCTCGTGCGCCGGGAGGGGCGCAGATGACACACAACCCGATCGATCTCGGACTCAACATCGACCACGTCGCAACGCTGCGTCAGGCGCGCCGCAGCCCCTACCCGGATCCGGTGCATGCGGCTCTCGCCGCGGAACAGTCCGGAGCCGACAGCATCACGCTGCATCTGCGCGAGGATCGGCGCCACATCCAGGACCGCGACGTGTACGCGCTCAAGGGCCTGTTGCAGACCCGCATGAATCTGGAGATGGCGGTGACCGAGGAGATGTTGCGGATCGCAGCCGAAGTGCGCCCGGCAGACTGCTGCCTGGTGCCCGAGCGCCGGGCCGAGATCACCACCGAAGGCGGCCTGGATGCGGCCGGTCAGATCGAGTTGCTGCGGGATGCGACCGCGCGGCTCGCGGCGCACGACATCCGCGTCTCCCTGTTCATCGATCCCGATCAGCGGCAGATCGATGCGGCGGCACAGATCCGTGCTCCCGCCATCGAACTGCACACGGGCGCCTATGGCGAGAGCAAGGGCGCGCGCCGCGCCACCGAGCTGGAGCGGCTGCGCACGGCGGCGCGCCACGCCGCCGGTCTCGGACTCAAGGTAAACGCCGGGCACGGCCTGCACTATCACAACGTGCAGCCCGTCGCGGCGATCGCGCCGATTTCTGAGCTGAACATCGGTCACGCCGTGATCGCGCGGGCTGTGTTCGATGGTCTGCGGGTTGCCGTGAGCGAGATGAAGGCGCTGATGCTGGCCGCGCGCGCATGATCTTCGGGATCGGGGTCGATGCGCTGGAGCTGAAACGGATCGAAGGCACACTGGAGCGTTTCGGCACGCGCTTCCTGGATCACCTGCTGATGCCCCAGGAGCGTGAGCAACTGGGCCGGACACGCCGGCCGGCGCGCTTCGTAGCCATGCGGTTCGCGGCCAAGGAGGCGATCGTGAAGGCGATGGGCACCGGGTTCGCGCACGGCGTGTGGATTCGCGATGTGGGGGTTGTGCAGAACACGTGGGGCAAGCCCGAGGTGGTCTACTCGGAGCGCGGCGAACGGGTGCGTCGCGGGTTGGGAATCGGCGAAGGACACGTGACCCTGACTGACGAGGCGGGCCTGGTGGTTGCCGTGGCCGTTCTGCTGAAGGCGATTGCGTGAATACACTGGTTTTCGACATCGAGACGATTCCCGACGTGGAGTTCGGCCGTCGGCTTCATGGCTTGCAGGGTCTTGGCGACGAGCAGGTGGCCAAGGCGATGTTCGCCCTGCGCCGCCAGGTCTCCGGCAGCGATTTCCTGCCGCTCGAACAGCACCGCGTGGTCGCGATCTCCTGCGTTCTGCGCAGCCGCGAGGGCCTGCGCGTGTGGAGCCTGGGCGAGCTGCAATCGCCGGAGTCGGAGCTCATCGAGCGGTTCTTCGACGGCATCGAGCGGTTCTCGCCCGAACTGGTGTCCTGGAACGGCAGCGGATTCGACCTGCCGGTGCTCAACTACCGTGCGCTGCTCGCCGGTGTGCAGGCGCCGCGCTACTGGGAGACAGGCGAGCAGGACAACTCCTTCCGCTACAACAATTACCTCGGCCGCTACCACTGGCGGCACATCGATCTGATGGACGTGCTGTCGGGGTTCCAGAACCGCGCGCGTGCCTCCCTCGCCAGCACCGCCTGCCTGCTCGGCCTGCCGGGCAAGATGGGCTTCGCGGGCGACCAGGTCTGGGGAGCCTGGCTCGCGGGCAACCTCCAGGGCATCCGCCAGTACTGCGAGACGGACGTGCTCAACACTTACCTGATCTATCTGCGGTTCGAGCTCATGCGCGGCCGGATCGCGCGCGAGCGCTACGCGGAGGAGATCGAACGCGCCAAGGCCCTGCTGCGTGCCAGCAAGGAGACGCACCTCAGAGAGTTCCTGCGCGCGTGGGAGAGTTCGGGTTGAGCGGACGCACGCGGCGTATCGACAGCGCGATCGAGGAAACCGCGACCGTCGCCGCCCTGACCCATGATGGCGAAGGCATCGTCAGAGGCGGCAAGACCGCCTTCGTCGCGGGCGCGCTTCCTGGTGAATCGATTCGTTTCCGCCGCACGCGGCGGCGCCGGCAGCACGATGAGGCCGAACTGCTCGAAGTGCTGGAGCCTTCACCGCTGCGTGTGGCACCGCGTTGCGCGCATTTCGGAGTATGCGGCGGCTGCGCACTGCAGCATCTGTCGCCCGACGCGCAGATCGAGGCCAAACAGACCGAGCTGCGCGACAATTTCGAGCGCGTCGCCCGCGTTGCTCCCCAGGAGTGGCTCACGCCACTTCGGGGTCCCATCTGGAGCTATCGGCGGCGAGCGCGCCTCGGCGTCAAATACGTGCTCAAGAAAGAGCGGGTGCTGGTGGGGTTTCGCGAGCGCCTCACGCCGTACGTGGCCGAGGTGAAACGCTGCGAGATCCTGGTTCCACCGGTCGGGGAGTTGCTCGAGCCGCTGGCGGTCATGCTGGGGCGGCTGAGCATCCGGCAGCAGCTTCCGCAGATCGAAGTGGCTGTGGCCGACAACGTCGTGGCGCTCGTACTGCGGGTCCTGCAGCCGCCCTCGGCCGAGGATCTCGCCGTGCTGCGCGAATTCGCCGCGGCGCACGCGGTGCGCTTCTACCTGCAGCCGGGCGGCCTGGACTCGGTCCAGCCGCTGCCGGCGGCCGGCGATACCGGCGAGCCGCTGAACTATGCCCTGCCGCGCTTTGGTCTGCAGCTGCAGTTCCGGCCCACCGACTTCCTGCAGATCAACGGCGCGGTGAATGAAGCCCTGGTGTCGCGTGCGCTGGAATTGCTGCAGCCGGATGCGGACTCGGCCGTGCTCGACCTGTACTGCGGCCTGGGCAACTTCACGCTGGCGCTGGGGAGAAAGGCGGGTCGTGTCGTGGGCGTCGAAGGCGAGAGCGGTCTGGTCGAGCGAGCTCGCCACAACGCGCGCCACAACGGGCTGGCCAACGTGGAGTTCCACACTGCTGACCTCACACGGCCGCAGACAACGGCAGCCTGGCTTGCGCAGTCCTATACACACGTGCTTCTTGACCCGCCGCGGGCCGGCGCGAGTGAGATGTTGGCGAGCGTAGCGCGTCTGCGACCACGGCGCGTGCTGTATATTTCGTGTCATCCGGGCAGTCTCGCCAGAGACGTCGGCACGCTCGTGCACGAGCACGGCATGCTCCTGCGGGCCGCGGGAGTGTTGGACATGTTTCCGCACACCGCGCACGTGGAGTCGCTGGCGTTGCTGGAGCCCGCTGCCGGCACAGGACGGACCTCATGAGCCTCGGGCCACTGATGATCGATCTGAAGGGTACCGCGATCCTGCCGGAGGAGCGCGAGCTGCTGCGCCACCCGCTGGTCGGAGGCGTGATCCTGTTCACCCGCAACTACGCCGACCCCGCGCAGCTCTCGAGCCTCGTGTCCGCCATCCATGCTGAGCGCAGCCCGCCTCTGATCGTCGCCGTGGATCACGAAGGAGGGCGCGTGCAGCGCTTCCGCCAGGGGTTCTCGGTGCTGCCGCCGGCCCGCCGGATCGGGCATGAGTTCGATCTGGACGCCCGGGCAGGCCTGGAGCTGGCCCGCCGCATGGGATGGCTGATGGCGGCGGAGCTGCGGGCCCACGGGGTGGATATCTCCTTTGCCCCCTGCGTGGACCTGGATTACGGGGTCAGTGAGGTCATCGGCGACCGGGCCTTCCATGCACGGCCGGAAGTCGTAGGGCAGCTTGCCGTGGCGTATATGCACGGCATGCGGGACGCTGGCATGGCTGCGACGGCCAAGCATTTCCCCGCGCATGGGGCCGTCGTGGCGGACTCCCACCTGAGCCTGCCCGTGGACCGGCGGGACCTGCCCGACCTGGCGGATGACCTGGCCCCCTATCGCCGGCTGATCGCCAACGGATTGCCGGCCGTCATGGCTGCCCACGTGCTGTTCCCGGCGGTCGATCCAGCCCCGGCCAGCCTGTCCTCGCGCTGGATTCGCGACGTGTTGCGCGGTGACCTGCGCTTCCAGGGCGTAGTGTTCACTGACGATCTTTCGATGGGTGGGGCTGCGGTGGCGGGCGATATTGTGACGCGCGCACGGCAGGCCCTCGCCGCTGGCTGCGACATGCTGCCGGTCTGCAACGACCGCGCCAGCGTGATCCGGCTGCTGGATGAGCTGGATGTGGAGCCCGAGCCCGCATCGCGGCTGCGTTTGGTACGAATGCACGGCAGAGAGGGCAGGTCTCCCCAGGAGCTGCAGTCCCTGCCGGAGTGGACGAAGAGCCGGGAGCTGCTGGCACGCTGCACAGCAGCACCCACGCTGAATCTGGAGGCCGGCAGCTCATGAACAACTGGTCCGCGGAAGCGTGGCGCGCTGTTATGGATAGCGCGCCCGAGGGCATCGTGATCTGCGATGCCGGCGCTCCCGACCATCCGGTCATCTACGTCAACCAGGCCTTCTCCCAGATGTGCGGCTACCCGGCCGCGACGCTTCTCGGCAGCAATTTGCGCATCCTCCAGTCTCACGACCGTGAGCAGGAAGCGCGGCAGCGCATCCGTGAGGCCACGGAGCGTGGCGAGCCTGCGCGTGTGCTGATGCGCAACTATCGTCCCGACGGCACGCTCTTCTGGAACGAGGCCGTGATCCAGCCGGTGCGCGACGCTTCCGGTCACGTGACACACTATGTTGGTTACCACCGCGATGCGAGCGACCGCCTCAAGACAGCGGCGGAGCGCATCAGCCCCGGCCTGCCGCCCTGGCTGCGCGAGGATCGACTCACGGGACTGCACTCGCGCGCATACTTCGAAGAGCTGCTTCAGCGGGACTGGCTGCTGGCGCAGCGTGACTCGCACGAAATCGGGCTGACCCTGTTCGATATAGACGATCTCGGTACCTACAACGATACGTTCGAAAAGACCGGTGGAGATGCCTGCATCCGCCGCGTCGCCCGCGTGATCGGCGCTTCCTACCGGCGCGGCGGCGATCTCGTCGGTCGTTGGGAAGGAGGGACCTTCGCGGTCCTCACGCAGGGAGATGCGGCCGAGAAGGCCTCGCACTACGCCGAGATCGTTTCGCAGCGAGTCCGCGATCTGCTGATGCATCATCCGCGCGCGGGCGCGGAGCGTTACGTGACGATCAGCGCGGGCGTCGCGAGCCTGGTGCCCCCGCGTGAAATGCCTCTGGAGGCCTTGCTCAAGGCCTGCACCGCGGCGCTCAAGCGCTCCAAGAAGCTCGGCAAGAACAGCATTTCAACCGCCGAAGCCACTGACTTCCACGGTTAGTCGTCGACCGCCTCTCGCTAGCGTCCCGCGGGACGCGCGCCCTGTGCCGGTGTCACCAGCGCAATCACGCCGAACGCTGGATGGTCGAAGTAATTGCGCTCGTAGAATCGGACACGCCGACTCTCCGTAAGGTTGAACACCGTGCCCGGTCCGGCCCCGAGCGAGGCGGGCGGCGCCGGGATGGCATAGCTCAGCGCCATGCCGAGGTGCAGGTACTGGCCGCGTTCCAGGAACACGTTACCCGTCAGGCCCTGCACGTCCACGCCCAACTTCTGCAGCGGAAATCCCGCGCGCGTTCCCCAGGCGCTCGCCGTCTGGGACCACGCAAAATGAGCCACGGGTACATACGCGCCGCTGGAGCGCAGCCGCGACTCGATGTCGTTCAGCTGGTATTGATCTGCGGGAAGCAACGCCACGAAGTGACCCACCTGGGAGGAGCCGCTTGGCGATTCCTCGCCAATGATATTTGTCGCGGCTGACTCGGTACCCCAATCTTCGGCGCCTCCCTGCGCTGACACCGTGCGGAACACGATGAGCTCGATGCGGTAGGTCGGGTTCGCGGCATCCTGCGCCAGCGCGGGGAGGATGGTGGAGCAGATGGCGAGTAATGCTGCTGAGAGCAGGTGGAGGCTTCGGTTCATGGAGAGATCTTACTTCACGCGCGCCGTGGCTTCTCGGCCAGTCGCTTCAGCAGCTCGGTGGCGAACTCGAAACGTGCTTCATCCGTGGCCAGCGCGCGGCTCACCCGCAATTTCAGGGAACCTTCCAGGCGGTATTCGCGCGGCTGCTTCTGGATCAT
>DATKLO010000294.1:0-18669 GCA_035542375.1 Steroidobacteraceae bacterium
GCGGCGAAGGCGACATCATCGCCGTAGACAACCTCACACGCGGCGACAAGTTCCGCAACCTCGCCGATTGCAGCATCGCAGACTACCTGGACAAGGATGAGTTCCTCGAGGCGATCGACGGCGGAGATTTCGACGGCGAGGTGCGCGCGGTGCTACATCAGGGCGCCTGCTCGGACACCATGGAGCAGGACGGGCGCTACGTCATGCGGAACAACTACCGTTATTCCGCGGTGCTGCTCGACTTCTGCCAGTCGGAATCGGTGCCGTTCATCTACGCGTCATCGGCCTCGGTGTATGGGTCCGGCCCGGTCTTCCGTGAGGAACCGCAGTTCGAAAAGCCGCTCAACGTCTATGGCTACTCGAAATTCCTATTCGACGGTCTGGTGCGCGGGCGCTGGGCAGACAACACCTCTCAGGTCGTGGGACTGCGCTACTTCAACGTCTACGGCCCGCGCGAGGCCCACAAGCAGCGCATGGCCTCGGTGACGTTTCATTTCTTCAACCAGTATCGCGCCGAGGGCAGGGTGCGACTGTTCGAGGGCAGCGGCGGCTACGAGGCGGGCGAACAGCGGCGCGACTTCGTCAGCGTGCAGGACGTGGTCGCGGTCAACCTGCACTTTCTCGCCCACCCGGAGAGCTCGGGCATCTTCAACGTCGGCACCGGGCGCGCGCAGACCTTCAACGAGGTCGCGGTGGCCACGGTGAACGCGGTGCGCGCCAGCAGCGGCCAGCCGCCGCTTACACTGCACGAGATGCTCGCACAGGAGCTGATCGAGTACACCCCGTTCCCCGCCGGACTGAAGGAGAAGTACCAGAGCTTCACCCAGGCCGACATGACGCTGCTGCGCCGCGCCGGCTTTGCGGCGCCGTTCCTCACCGTGGAGGAGGGCGTGGGGCGCTACGTGGAGTGGCTGCTGGCGCAGGGCTAAGGGCGCTCAGCTCGGAACCGTCCAGTGCTCCGGCGAGCGCCATAGGCTGGCGAGCAGCAACTCGCGCTTGAGCACAAATTCCTTGGGCAGCTTGTCGTAGAGCTTCACGAACAGCTCTTCCTGCAGGAGCAGTTCGTGAATCCACGCGTCGCGCTCGATGGACATGCATTGCGCGAATTGCTCCTCCGAGACCGAGCTCAGGCCGGTCCAGTCGAGATCCTGGCGGCGCGGCATCCAACCCAGGACACTCTGTGCCGCGCCGGCACGTCCGGCGCAGCGGTCGATGATCCACTTCAGCACCCGCATGTTCTCCCGATAGCCGGGCCACAAGAACTGCCCGTCGGTGCCCTTGCGGAACCAGTTCACGCAGAACACTCGCGGCGGGTGGGCGATTTGGCGGCCGATCTCCAGCCAGTGATCGAAGTAGTCACCGATGTGGTAGCCGCAAAACGGCAGCATCGCAAAGGGGTCGCGCCGGACTTCTCCTGTGCGCCCGGCCGCGGCCGCGGTGGTTTCCGACCCCATGGTGGCGGCGGCGTACACACCGTCGGTCCAATTAAATGTCTCATACGCCAGGGGCACAGTGCTGCTGCGGCGGCCGCCGAAGATAAAGGCGGAGATCGGCACGCCGCTCGGGCTTTCCCACGCGCGGTCGATGGACGGGCACTGCGACGCAGGAACGGTGAAGCGCGCGTTCGGATGTGCGGCCTTGCGTCCGCTGTCCGGTGCCCACGGCTTGCCCTGCCAGTCGATCAGCTCCGCGGGTGGCTGATCGGTCATGCCCTCCCACCACACGTCACCGTTGGGTGCGAGCGCGACGTTGGTGAATATACAGCTGGAGCGCAGCGTCGCCATGGCATTGGGGTTGGATCGCTCCGAGGTGCCTGGCGCCACGCCGAAGAAGCCGTACTCCGGATTGATGGCGTAGAGCCGTCCGTCGGCGCCAGGACGGATCCAGGCGATGTCGTCGCCCACCGTGCTGACCTTCCAGCCCTCGAGGCCGGCGGGCGGGATGAGCATGGCGAAGTTGGTCTTGCCGCACGCGCTGGGAAACGCGGCAGCCACGTAGCTTTTCTCGCCCTGCGGCGACTCGACGCCCAGGATCAGCATGTGCTCGGCAAGCCAGCCCTGCTCGCGACCCATCGCGGAGGCGATGCGCAACGCGAGGCACTTCTTGCCCAGCAGCGCGTTGCCGCCATAGCCGCTGCCGTACGACCAGATCGCGTTTTCCTCGGGGAAGTGGACGATGTACTTGTGCTCCGCGTTGCACGGCCACGGCACATCCCTCTGGCCCGGCGCGAGCGGGGCGCCCACCGAGTGCAAACAGGGGACGAACGCGCGATCGGTTCCCAGCGCTTCGACCGCGGTGCGCCCCATGCGCGTCATGATGCGCATGCTCACCGCGACGTAGGCAGAGTCGGTGATCTCCACTCCGATGTGCGACAGGGGCGATCCGACCGGACCCATGCTGAACGGCACCACGTACATCGTGCGGCCGCGCATGCACCCGTCGAACAGGCGCGTAAGCTGCGCCTTCATCTCCTGCGGCGCTACCCAGTTGTTGGTGGGGCCGGCATCGGCCTTGTGCATGCTGCAGATGAAGGTGCGGTCCTCGACGCGCGCGACATCCGAGGGATGGGAGCGCGCCAGGAAGCTGCCGGGCCGCAGCTGCGAGTCGAGCGCGATGAGTGTGCCGCTATGCACCAGCTGACGACACAGTTGCTCGTATTCCGATGCCGAGCCGTCGCACCACATCACGCGCTCTGGCTTGGTCAGACCGGCGACGTGCACCACCCATTGCCGCAAGCCTGCGTGCCGAACGTAGTCGGGCGCTTCGTCCGCGCTGCGGGCGGGAGGAGCGAGCACTTCGTTCACGGTGTCTATCCTTCTTGTTCGAGAGGATGTCTGGTCAGGAAATAGTATCACGCGGGCCGCAGTCGTCGCCCCGCGCCGGTCAGCACAAGGTTTACAATGTGTGAAGCGCGGTGGCCTCGGGCACCCGCGCGCGCCCGCCGGCCGCGTTCCCATGACGCCGATTCTCGCTTTCGACATCGAAACCATTCCGGACATCGTGGGTCTGCGGGGGCTCTACACGCTGCCGGACAGCTTGTCGGATCGCGACGTAGCGGAGTTCGCGTTCCACCAACGTCGCCAGACCACTGGCAACGATTTCCTGCCTCTCCACCAGCACCGGGTGATCGCGATCGCCTGTGCGCTGCGCGATCGCGACCACTTCACCGTCTGGTCGCTGGGCAGCGTGCAGGACGGTGAAGCGACGCTGGTGCAGCGCTTCTTCGACGGGATCGAGAAGTACACCCCGCAGCTCGTGTCCTGGAACGGGGGCGGCTTCGATCTGCCGGTGCTCCACTACCGCGCGCTCGTTCACGGCGTGAACGCGCACCGCTATTGGGAGTTGGGCGATGAGGACCGGGATTTTCGTTACAACAACTACATCGGGCGCTACCATACTCGACACCTGGATCTGATGGACTTGCTTTCGCTGTATCAGGGCCGCGCAAGCGCGCCGCTGGACGATGTCGCCCAGCTGCTGGGATTCCCTGGCAAGCTCGGCATGGATGGCGCACAGGTGTGGCCGGCGTATCAGGCGGGTGAACTGCCGGCGATCCGCAACTACTGCGAGACGGACGCAGCCAACACCTATCTGGTGTTCCTTCGCTTCCAGCGCGTGCGCGGCCTGCTGACCTCGGAACAGTACGAGCGCGAGATCGCGCTGGTGCGCAGCACCCTGGCGCGCTACGCGGCGCCGCATTGGGAGCGATTTCTCGCCGCGTGGCGCGACGAGGAGCCCGGGCGTACAGCCTCGATGCGGCCGGCAGCGCCGTGAGCGTGCTCGTCGAATCGCTCGACCTCGAGGGGCGCGGGGTTGCGCGCGTTGCGGGTAAGGTGGTGTTCGTCGAAGGTGCCCTCCCGGGCGAGCAGGTCGAGATCCAGACTTGGCGCCGCAAACCGAGCTTCGACCTGGCCAACGTCACTCGCATCGAACGCAGCAGCGCTCAGCGTGTGACGCCGCGCTGCCCCCACTACGAGCGCTGCGGAGGCTGCAGCCTCCAGCACCTGGACGCGCGCGCGCAGGTCGCGATCAAGCAGCGGGTCCTGGAGGACAACCTCGCACGCATCGGTCGCGTCACGCCCGATACGATCCTGCCGCCCATCCTCGGGCCGGCCTGGGCTTACCGACATCGCGCGCGGCTCTCAGTGCGCCATGTCGCGCGTAAGGGCGGCG
The DNA here is from genome assembly GCA_035542375.1 of Steroidobacteraceae bacterium. Taxonomy (GTDB): domain Bacteria; phylum Pseudomonadota; class Gammaproteobacteria; order Steroidobacterales; family Steroidobacteraceae; genus 13-2-20CM-66-19. Next base: position 4,174 of record DATKLO010000294.1, read on the forward strand.
TGCTGGTCGGCTTCCACGAGCGGCGCACCCACTATGTGGTGGATATGGACTCGTGCGAGGTGCTGCCCGCATCTGTCTCCGCCCTGATCCGACCGCTACGCGACCTTATCTCGGGGTTGGATTGTGCGAAGCGGCTGGCGCAGGTCGAGGTGGCGGTAGGTGAGAGGGGGGTGGCGCTGGCCTTGCGCCATCTCGACCCACTGTCCGCGGGCGATGCCAGCGCGCTACAGGCGTTCGCCCTTCGCCGCGGGGTGGAGATCCACTTGCAGCCCGCCGGGCCTGAGAGCGTCCATCCGCTCGATTCGGCGTGCTCGCCGGAACTCATATACACCCTGCCCGAGTTCGACTTGTGCTTCGGGTTCCGGCCCACCGATTTCACCCAGGTCAACCACGATATCAATCGCGTCTTGGTGCGACGCGCGGTGTCGCTGCTCGGACCGGCCAGCGGGGAGCGGATCGGCGACCTGTTCTGTGGGCTGGGCAACTTCTCCCTCGCGCTGGCGCGCCGCGGGGCGCATGTTGTCGGCGTGGAGAGCAGTGCGGAGCTCGTGGAGCGCGCGGCGGGCAATGCAGCGCGAAACGGCCTCGCGGCTAAGGCGCGGTTCGTTGTGGCCGACCTGTTCAGCGGGGCCGAACGGGTCTTGGCGCAGCTTCCGCAGCTGGACAAGCTGCTGATCGACCCGCCTCGCGATGGCGCTCATGCCGTGGTGCAAGCGCTCGGCGCGCAGCTCCCTGGGCGCATCGTGTACGTCTCGTGCAACCCGGCCACGCTCGCGCGGGACGCCGGGATCCTGTGCCACGAGAAAGGCTACGTGCTTGTCGCTGCGGGCGTGGTCAATATGTTCCCCCACACCTCCCATGTCGAGTCGACTGCACTGTTCGAGCGCAGGGCAAGCGCGTAGGCGCGGTGCAAACGACAAGGGCGGCTATGCGCCGCCCTTGAGTGTCTATCCCACGCCGGGCGCGTCTAGTCGCGCTCGCCCATGACCGTCATCAGGATCTGCAGCAGGCTGCTAAAGAGGTTGTAGACCGCGATGTACACCGACAGAGTGGCGGAGATGTAGTTGGTCTCGCCACCTTGTACCACCCCGTTCAGGTGATACAAGATGAGCAGCGAGCTCAGCAGCACGAACGCACCGCATACCACGAGATGCAGCAACGGGCTGGCCAGGAAGATGTTGGCCACTACCGCCAGCATCACCACGATCACACCGACCGCTAGAAAGCTGCTCAAGCCGGAGAAGCTGCGCCGCGTGGTCGTGGCCACCATCGCCAGCGCGAAGAAAGTGGCCGCGGTGCCGCCCGCCGCCAGAGTCACCAGCTGGCCTCCGTTCTTCAGCCCGAGCGCCATCTGGAGCACAGGCCCTAGCAGCAAGCCCATGAGGAACGTAAAGCCGAGCATAAGCCCCAGCCCGAGCGCGCTGTCGCGGTTACGCTCGATCGCGTAGATCCAGCCGTAGAAGATCGCGATCGCGGCGAGCGAGAACAGAATCGGGTTGGCCCGCACGAACCCGAGGACGTTCAAGTTGACACCGATCAGCGCCCCCAGGGCGGTCGGAATCAGCGAGAGCCCCAGCAGCCAGTAGGTGTTGCGCAGAACCCGGTTTTGCGAGCCGGTCAGTACCGTGGGCTGAGCCGTGACGGGATTAGGTTGCATCGCAATGTCTCCTGTGTGCGTCTGTCAGCCAACCGTAAGACTAGGGGAGCGGGGAGGAGGTTTCAAGGGGCATGGCGGAAGGGGTGGGATTCGAACCCACGAGAGACTCGCGCCCCTGCCGGTTTTCAAGACCGGTGCGTTCAACCACTCCGCCACCCTTCCTAACGCCTGATTTGGCTCCGACGTAACCTAAAGGTTAGCCTCCGCCGCAAGGGCGCCGCGGAGCGGCGACCTTCTCAAGTCAGGTGCATTCAACCGCTCTGCCAACTCTCCGGCGTGAGACCGCATCATACAGACGAAAAAGCCCCGCGGGGGGCGGGGCTTTGTCGGTCGCGACGCCTGCTACGGCAACTACATCAGGCCCTTGGCCGCGTCCATGGCCGCTTGCATGTCGGGCAACTCGGTCACTTCGGGCACCACCTGCAGGTAGCGCACCACGCCGTCCTTGTCCGTCACGATCACCGCGCGCGCCAGCAGCCGCAGGGGCTGGATCAGCAAACCGTTGTTCAGGCCAAACTCGGCCTTCTGGTAGTCGGACAGGAACGTCATGCCCTTGACCTTGGCGGCGCGTGCCCAGCGCGCCTGGGCGAACGGAAGATCCATGCTCACCGTGACCATCTCGACGTTCTGGGCCAGAGCCGGGTCTTTCTCCGCCAGTTCGTGCGTCTGGGCGTCGCACACCGGCGTATCCAGAGAGGGTACGACGTTGATGATGCGGATCTTGCCCTTGGCATCCGCGATATTGACGGGCGCCAGGTTGCCGCCCACCAGCGTTGCGGTAGGCAGCGGCTCGCCCACCCTGACTGGGGTGCCTGTCAGCGGCATGGCGTTGCCTTTGAGAGTGACGCTGTTACCGTCGCCGGGGGCGACGGTGCCCTTGGCGACAGCCATGGCTTGGTCAGCTGCGGATGCGGAGAGGCTCAGTACCAGCGCGGTGGCGAGTGCGCCGCAGGTTGCGGTGAGTTTCATGGTTCCTCCGAATAGTCGCGTCGTGAGTACGGAGATCCGCCACACGGCCGCTGGGGTTGAAGGGAATTGTTCTTGTCCTGTGCGCATGCGATGACAGCGATGACCGCACATGCACGCTGTTGAGTATACGCCGAGGCGCATGCTGTGCATCGTGCCCAGGAGGTTCGCCGCATGCGCAGTGGATCTCGTGTGAGAACGCCTTCCGTGCCAAGCCGCGCTACGCGTGAGTAGAGCAGAAAAGCAGACGGGGCGATGTCACCATCGCCCCGTCGTTCCTTCCGAGCGCGCCGAGCAGCGCGCCGCGCTGCTGTTGCGTTACCGATGCCGCGGCCGCTTGTGCACGGTGTTCGCCGCCGCCTGCTCGCGCAGACGCCGGTACAGCGACGGGTCGCGCGTCTTCAGGTAGGCGATGATCTGATAATCGCCACGCGTAATCTTGCGCACGTCGATCTGGTCCACGTGCACCAGGCGCAGCAGCTCGCGCACCGGCTTTGGCATAGAGCGGCCGCTTTCATACCGCGAACCGCCGCTTTGCGTCACCCCGATGCGACCCCAGAATTCCTGCTGATTGAGGCCGAGGCGGTGACGGATTTCCCGAGGGTTGAGAGCCTTTTCCTGTTTCATCTCCGTGTCATACCCAAGCTAGGTTAAAAAACGTTGCGAGTTGTTGCTCGCCTATGTCACTTTGGCCTGTCGACCGGCCGTTAGTTCACAATTCAGCGAAGCCGCTGCTGTCAGTGAAACACCTTCCGACCCGCGATGACGGCGTCGTTGCCGGGCCGTTGTGGCCATAGCACGATGCCATGATGCGCGAGGAGCCTAGTGCGCGGAAGGTGCTGCTTATTCCGTGCCAGGAAACTCGCCGTTCGTCGGCGCCTCCGGGAGCCCTCATCCCGCTGTCGTGCGCACTCGCGTGATCCAGGCGCGCGCGGCTACCTCGGGGCGAGGCCGCGGATGTAGCTGATCAGCCCCTTGATTTCCTCCTCCGTAAACGTGCCCTCGAAGCCAGGCATGAACCCCTGCCGTCCGCGCTTGATGCGATACGCGATCTGCGCGTCGGTTAGCGTGGTCCCCATCAGCTGAGGGCCCTTGCCAGCCTCTCTGCCGCCCTTGTGGTGGCACCAGCCGCAGGTGGTGACGAAGATCTGGGCCGGATCGCGCGGGGCGGCAGCAGGCTGCTGAGCATGCGTGGGCCCCGCGCCCACAGCGGCGACCAGCGCAAACTGGAACAGCATGCAGCCGCGCGCTCGGCTCATTATCGCGACAAAAAAGGGGCGGGCCTGCCGGCCGCCCCTTTGTTAACGTCTGTCATGCGTTTTGGATTACGGTAGGCTGAACACCACCAGCACGCCTGAGTCCTTCGGGAAGGTGTTGTAGGGCGCGCCGAAGAACGACGAGAAGTCGTCGCCAGCCAGGCCGCCCCAGCCAGTGGCTACCGCGACGTATTGCTTCTTGTCCTTGCCCATGTAGCTCATTATGCCGCCGTTGTGACCCTGGCCGTCGTTGTGTTTCCACAGCTCCTTGCCAGTGGCCGCGTCGATGGCGCGCAGGATGCCGCGCGGATCGGGCACGAACAGGAGGTTGCCGCCGGTGGACAGCAGGCTCGCCAGCGGCGGCTCGGGGAAGCGCACCTCCCACTTCTTCGCCCCGGTAAGCGGGTCGCGCGCCGAGATATGCCCGTGGGCACGCTCGCCCGGCGGGTTGACCAGACTGAAGTCTGCGCCGATGTTGAGCTGCGCCATCGGCTCGACGATGGGGGTCGTTTTCTTGACCGTCAGATCCATGCACCATTCGTTGCCAACCTTGTAGTACAGCCCGGTCTTCGGGTTGTAGGTGCCCGAGTTCCAGCTGATGCCACCGGCGATGAACGGGCATAAGCTCTTGTGCTCGCCCTCCGTCAGGTCTCGCCGGCCGACGAGCGTGCCGTCGGGCTTGATGTCTTGCACGAAGTTGATGTTCTTGATCAGCCGCCAGACGTTCTGCGGCTTGCCCGCGCGGTCGTAGACGAACACGAAGCCGCTCTTGTTCGGGTGGACCATGTACTTCTTGCCACCGCGCTCGAGCATCAGGAACTCCCCTACCGCGCTGTCGAAGTCCCAAGCGTCATGCGGCAACTGCTGGTGATAATGTTTCAGCTCGCCGGTATCCGGGTTGAGGCCGATCACCGAGGTGGTATAGAGGTTGGTGCCCGGACGCGCGCCTTGGGTCATCCAGTCCGCACCCGAGTAGTCGTACAGAGGAGCGGGGTTGCCGGTTCCCCACCACAGCGTGTCGGTTTCGACATCGTACCCGCCGGGCATCCAGCCGCCGCCGCCACCTGTCTTCCAGGAGTCGTTGCCCCAGGTATTGCGCGCGTCGGACTTGGTGCCGTCGTTGCCGCCGACGGTATAGAACTTCCATACCTCCTTGCCGGAGGCGGCGTCCACGCCGAAGATCGGCCCGCGATAGGGCCACTCGCCGCCCTGCGAGCCGATGATGACTTTGTCCTTCACGAACAGCGGCGCACCGGTGAAGCCCACGGTGAGCTTCTCCGAGTCGATCAGCTTGGTCTCCCAGGCGAGCTTGCCCGTCTTCATGTCGATGGCCACCAGCTTGCCGTCCAGCGTGCCCATGTATACATGGCCCGCGCCTAGCGCAATCCCGCGGTTGTATGGCGAGTGGGTCTGCTTGGAGACCAGATCCTCGTTGAGCTTCTGGCGGTAGTACCAGATCACCTCGCCGGTGGCGCCGTCCAGAGCGAACACCTGATTGTAGGAGCCCGAGTAGTACAGGATGCCGTCGGCAGCCAGAGGCATCGATTGCAGCCCGCGTATGGAGCGCGGCATGGCGTGCGTCCAGGCGACCTTGAGCTTGTCGACGTTCTTGACGTTGATCTGCTCCAGCGGGCTGTAATGCCAGCTGCGGTAGCTCCCGTGGTAGGTAAGCCAGTCGCCCGGGTACTTGTCCGCATTGCGGATGCGGTCGAACGGCACATCGGCGTCCGCCATCGCGCTGCCTGCGGCCAACGCCAAGGCGGCGACGCGCACAGTGGATTGCAACCGCTTCATAGCCTCTCTCTCCTTATGATCGAGCGCGCTGCCGGGGCACGCGGGATTCCGAACGCGGCAATCGAGTCGTTCTCGAGCGACGCGAAATGCCGCTCGCATCCGGGGTTATCGGCCGGACTATAGAGAACGAGAGGGTGGGTTTCAACCCATCGGCGTGCGCGACGCGGCACGCGGGCGTGGAGGGGGTGGGGGCGGCGCGCTGCGGCCCGCCCGCCGGCCCGGCTGGACGCAGGCTATTTCGCGACTTGGCGTTCGCGCAGCTCGTCGAGCTCCTTGCAGTCGATGCACAGGGTTGCCGTAGGCCGCGCCTCCAGGCGCTTCAGCCCGATCTCTACCCCGCAGCTCTCGCAGTATCCGTAGTCGCCGACATCGATCTTGGCGATGGTCTCCTCGATCTTCTTGATCAGCTTGCGCTCCCGATCGCGGTTGCGCAGCTCCAGCGCCATGTCCGATTCCTGGCTGGCGCGGTCGTTCGGGTCGGCGAAGATGGTGGCCTCGTCCTGCATGGTGTGGACGGTGCGATCGATGTCGTGGGACAGCTCTTCCTTGATCGAGGACAGGATCTTGCGAAAGTGCTCGAGCTGCTTCGGGCTCATGTACGGCTCGCCCTTCTTGGGCACGTAGGGCTTGAATTGGGGTTGAATTTCCGCTGCCATGAGGGTGTCCCGCAGTTCAGAATTTGAACGATGCCGTGCGGGGCGAAATCCGCCGCCCGGCCTTTTTGAAAAAGGCGGTTGTATAGCAGAATCCGGCTGGGGCTGCAAGCAACTTTCGAACCCATGGCGTCCAGCCCACCCTGCGGGCCGGCTCTGCGGCCAACGCGCCCGGGCGGTCCACGCCGGGCGCCCGGGGCTACGCCGAAATTGACCCTGCGGAGCGCAGGCCGTATCATTTCGCCCCTTCCGGGGTGTGACGCAGCCTGGTAGCGTGCCTGCTTTGGGAGCAGGATGTCGGAGGTTCGAATCCTCTCACCCCGACCAGCAACTGGCCGCGAAGAGCCCTGCCCGTAGCTCAACCGGATAGAGCACCAGCCTTCTAAGCTGGGGGTTATGGGTTCGAGTCCCGTCGGGCAGGCCAGCCTGGGGTGCCCGTGGCACCGGATTTCGTTGGTGGCTGTAGCTCAGTTGGTAGAGTCCCGGATTGTGATTCCGGTTGTCGTGGGTTCGAGTCCCATCAGCCACCCCATTCTTTCGTCCATTGCCGCCGTTCCTAGGCCGGCCGCGATGCTCACGAACAGCTGGCAGGCGCCCCTGAGTCGAGGTTTCGTCTGGATTGGAATCGTAGCAAAGCCTCCACGGGCCGGATAGTCGGCGCCATACTATGCGTCGGCTTGCTAGCCCTGCTCGGCGCCGGTGGAGCGCTCTGGTATGTCGCGGGCCGCAGCCCGCAGCCGGCTGCTGGAGCGCTCAAGGAGTCTGGAACGGCGTCGCTCAAGCTCGCCTGGGACAAGAGCCCGAGTGATCAAGTGGTAGGCTACAGGGTGGTCTATGGAACAAAGCCTGGGCGTTATGACGGGTCGATGGATGTGGGGAACGCGCTCACTGCGACGGTGACCGGCCTTCACAGCGGGACCCGGTATTTCATCGCCGTATTGGCGCTAGATGCCCAGGGGAACCAGAGCCCGCCTTCGAACGAAGTCGATGCTATCGCCCGTTAGGCGTGCTTCCCGGGGGGCGTCCCCTATCGTTGGCCGTTCCCGAGCACGGGACTCAGGATCGGTCCATCGGCGCGTTGCGGAACCAGCGGCGTGCTCCCCGTCGCAGGCGGGGCGAGCAAGAAAGCGCTGGGGCGCACTGCCTCAAGCGGCTGGTCCGACGAGCGCGGAGCCAGCTCCGGGCGATGCTGGGGCGGTGCTTGATCATTGCCGCGAGGCGACGCGGCAGGGATCAGGCCGCCTGGCGTCTGAACGTCCTCGTTGCGCTTGACCGTGCTGCGCCGCGTGGCGGCGGGGGCTCCCGCAGTCGCTGCTGCCACCGTTTCTGTGCCGATCACCGATGCCCGGTCCGCGGCAGCCTCTTGCGGGTCCGTCGGACCGCGCATCCCCAAGACGCTCACGTGCGTCGCGGCGGGCTGTTGCTCGTCGCGCCAAACGGCGAAGTTGAATGCCGCCAAAGCACTTTCCAGAGCGTGCGCCAACGTCGCGCGGCGCAGTACAGTTGAGACCCGCGCGGATGCAAGCTGATCTGGATAGTCAGCTCGCAGCCCCGTGGCCTGTCGGATCGCGCCCAGCAACTGGGACAGCGTCGCCGACTGACAGTGGATGTCTAGCTGCGCAGGGGTGCCGCGAACCAAGCAAGGCGTTGCGCCTCCCTTGGCGGTCGCGGCGTGCCCGGGAGCCGCGGCCACACCCACAGCCGCAAGCGACAGGGCGGCAGCGAATAGAACGCGGGTCAAGCCAATCACCGTCAACGCTCTGGTGCATCGTTACGGGGTGGTCGCACCGGTAGTGTTCGAGTACGTCGAGGTGCCGGTGCTGGTGTACGCCCTGACCCGATAGTAGTATGTGGTCGACGGCGCCAGACCCATGTCCTGATAGGTCGCCACGTTGGGACCGGTGCTGCCAATCTCCGTCCAGTTTGTCGACCCATCGAGCGAGCGCTCGACCTTAAAGCCGCTCTCTGACCCACCCGAGTTGTCCTGCCACGCCAGCGTCAGTCCGGTCGGCCCCGGCGTCTGGATGCCCCAGTCGACGCCCACGCTCCAGCCGCCCACCGCCGACTGGACCGTCCCCCCGTTCATCAGCCAGATCGAGGTGATGCCAGTTCCGTTCTGCCGCCACAGGATATCGGCCTTTCCGTCCCCGTCGAAATCGGTCACCATCTGCACGGCCCAGTCCGCGGGCACTGTCCAACCACCGGCGGCAGACTGAACCGTTCCGCCGTTCATCAGCCACACGGTGCCAGCGCCCGTGCTGACCTGCCGCCAGAGGATGTCGGCCTTCCCATCGCCATTGAAATCCCCGACAGCGCGGACCACCCAGTCAGTGGGCACCGTCCATCCCCCCACGGCGGACGTGATGGTGCCACCATTGAGTAACCAGATCGACGTGATCCCAGTGGCAGTCTGCCGCCACAGCACATCGGCCTTTCCGTCGCCATTGAAGTCCCCCACTGCCTGCAGGACCCAATCCGACGGCACGCTCCAGCCGCCCACGGCAGACTTGATCGTGCCCCCATTCATCAGCCAGAGCGTGACGATGCCAGTGCCGTTTTGCCGCCACAGGATATCCGCCTTCCCGTCACCGTCGAAGTCCCCCGCGGCCTGCACCACCCAGTCTGTCGGGACGTTCCAGCCCCCTACGGCGGACTGGATCGTCCCGCCGTTCATCAACCAGATCGAAGTGATGCCGGTACTGACTTGCCGAAGCAGAATGTCGGCTTTGCCGTCGCCGTTGAAATCGGCAGTGGCGAGCACCGGCCAGTCACTAGGGGCGGAGAAGCCGCCTTGCGCGGATGCGATGGATCCTCCGTTCATGTTCCACACTGTCATGATCCCGGTGCCGTTCTGTCGCCACAGGATGTCATGCTTGCCGTCCCCGCCGAAGTCAGCACTTATTGCGAGTGGTGCAGCGACGCCCACGGCTAGAGATGTGCAGATGATGACGGCTAACCAACCTGTCAGATCTCGCAATTTCATGACTATCCTCCTGAGACAATCTCTATACAGTTCGCCACGGCCGCTTTGCAACCCTGGTGGACGTCAGCCGCTCGATCAGTGCGGCTCATGCGGGCGTGAAGTTCGCCCGGGACGGGATGAGCATCAAACAGCGAGGAGGACAGCCCAACTGACGCTGCGCGCTTCCGCGTGCGCCCTTCGGTCGGCAGTCCCGCTGTCTTAGGCCCAGGCCCTTAGACCGGTAACTTTGCGTCCCCGGCTTTCGCGCGGGTTTGCCTTTTTCGAACGGCGTCCGCGCATGCGCGCCGACTAGGCCGTCGCACTGGTAACGGCCGTCGGCGCGCAGACTTTAGGGCGATCCAGCACGGACGAATCGCAAAATTTCTGCGATGAACCGACGCTATTTTGCGGCAGGAGCAGCCCCGCCCGTATAATACCTTCTCCCCTCTTATGATGCGCCGAAAAGCGATTTCAATATGGGGAGCGCGCAGTACCGCGGCTTTCTGCTTGAGTAGGGGGAACGATGAAAGGTCCGGGGATGCGGCCGCCAACCGGCCGGCTAAGTCTGCTCTTGCGCAGCGGTATGGTCGTGCTCGCACTGCTTGTCGGCGGCTGCGCGTCCAAACCATCGGCGCCGCCTGCGCCTGCGGCGGTCGCGCTGGGCAAGTACAAGTATCTCATCGGCGCCGGCGATACCCTTTCGGTCATCGTGTGGCGCAACCCCGATTTGTCGATGACGATCCCGGTCCGACCGGATGGGAAGGTCAGCTTGCCGCTGGTGGAGGATCTGCCGGTTGCCGGCAAGGATCCCGTCATGGTCGCGCGGGAGATCGAGCACGCGCTCACGAGGTACATCCGGGATCCGGTCGTCACCGTTGTCGTCACGCAGTTCGCGGGTCCCTACAGCGAGCAAGTGCGGGTGATCGGGCAGGCGACCAAGCCACAGGCGCTAGCCTACCGCGAGAACATGACGTTGCTGGATGTCATGATCGCTGTGGGGGGCATGACTGACTTCGCCGACGGCAATCGGGCGAATATCCTGCGTACTTCCGAGGGCAACAAGCTGTACCGCGTGCGCCTCGATGACCTGCTGCGGGGAGGCGACATCTCCGCCAACGTGGCGGTGATGCCGGGTGATGTCGTAATCATTCCAGAGAGCTGGTTCTAGACCGGCGCATAGTATGGAACAGCTGCTCGATCGACTGCTCCAGCATCTGCGCGGCATATGGCTGCGGCGCTTCTGGGGGCTTGCCGCAGCCTGGGGAGTCGCGCTCGTCGGGCTTCCCATCGTGCTCTTCGCACCCGCGAAATACGAAGCCTCGGCCCGGGTGTTCCTCGACACCGAGTCGGTGCTCAAGCCTCTGATGGAAGGCCTGGCCGTGCAGCCGAGAGCGGACCAGCAGATCAAGATGCTGACCGATACTCTGATGAGCCGACCGAACATGGAGAAACTCATCTCGCTGGCCGGACTTGACGACAGCAGCACCGGGCCGAACGACCGGAATGCTTTGGTAGAGCACCTTACGCGGACCGTGAAGCTCTCGGGTTCGGTCCGAGACAATCTGTTCTCGATCAGTTATCTGGATCGAGATCCAGCGCGAGCTAAACGCGTGGTTGAGTCGTTGCTGGCGCTCTTTGTTGAATCCGGATTGAACAGCAAGCGCCGTGATACCGAAAAGGCGTTGGCGTTCCTGGATGAGCAGATCCGCGATTACGAGGTCGTGCTGGGTAAGGCAGAAGAGCGGTTGAAGCAATTCAAGCTCCAGAATCTCGACCATCTTTCGACCGCGCAGGACTCGGTTGCGGCGATGCTGGGGCTCGACGGCGAAATCGAGAAGGCGCGGACCGAGCTTCGGGTCGCCGAGCAAAGGCGCGATTCACTACGCGCGCAGCTGTCGAGCGAAGATCCGGTGTTCACGTCCGAGCGGTTGGACCGAGGTGCCAACCCGCCATTGCCTGTCGGGGCAGACCCGGTCGCCGACCTCGATGCGCGCGCCGATGCTCTGCGACGCAATCTGGACGAGTTACGGCGTAAGTACACTGACGAGCATCCGGATGTGGTGGGCACGCGCCGCATTCTCGCCGACGTCCTCAAGCAGCGCGACGCCCTTCTTCAGGAAAGGAAGCGTGGGGGGCCGGCAGCAGCGCCTCCCGCACGCACGGAGCCGAACGTGGTCTACCAGCAGGTCAAGGTTGCATTTGTACAATCCGAAGCAAACGTAGCCGAACTGCGGACGCGGCTGGCCCAGCTCGAAGCTCGCTACGGACGGATTCGCGCAGCGGCTCGGCTCAGACCGGAGTTTGAAAAGGAACTCGCGCAACTCAACCGCGATTACGAAGTACAGAAGACGAACTTCGAAAAACTTGTCCAGCGGCGCGAGCAGGCGAAGTTGACTGGTGAGCTGGGCGAAACCGGTAGCGTCGATTTCCGGGTGATCGACCCGCCGCGAGTGTCGTCGAAGCCTGTGGCCCCCGACCGCTTGCTGTTAATGGCCGTGACGCTGGTGGTGAGCCTGGGAGCCGGAGTCGCGGCGAGCTTGATGTCGCATGAGGCGTGGCCGACCTTCTCCTCGCTTCGGGACCTGCGGGGGTACGCTCATGTGTCCGTGCTTGGTTCGGTCTCGTACGCCGCCACCCCGGCGCTACGGCGGCACCGGAAGTGGACAACCTTCGCGTTCGCCGGGGGGGTAACGGGGCTGGGCGCCGTGTTCGCGTTGGCGCTCACGGTTTTGCTGACGACCGCGAGACCGGGTTAGCAGCTTGGTGCAAGATCCAAGGAATTCGTGCGTCTCTGGGTCATCAATGCCGAGGGCATAGGAAACGTCGGAGCCATTGTATGCGCGGTCGTGTGCAACCTCGAGGGGCAGCGTTTAGCCGCATCTCGCCTCAATACCGGGTGCTCAGCAACCACCCGCGGCGCTCGATCAAGGACGCGCTCCTTCTGCCGCAGGTCCTAAGCTTGTGCGCGTTGGCTAGTCTGCGCCTGGTGCGCGCGCGACTGTTGGGAATCAAGCGAGTGGCGGATGCGCAAATCGAAGAGAGAGGGATGGAAGGCAATGAAACGGCCCAAGGATCTCATCTGCGGATCCGAAAAGTTAGCTTTCTGACTTCGCGCGAACCGAACCGACACCTTGATCTCGTCTGGCGCGGAGCTTCCTTAGGGGGACATGGGTGAGCCTCGTCGAGCGGGCCGTTAAGCGGCTCGAGGAATTGGGCAGGGCCAATCCGCAGGCGCCGTCTGGCGAATCCAGCATGCTGCCAGCCGACGCTGACGGCCTCGTCGAGCGCGCGGTGAGGCAGCTTGCGGCACAGACGGAGGAAATCGCTAGCGTGCCGCCATTGCCCGGGCGGCAGCAGGACGAAACGATACGTCCTGGTGCAACACAAGGACAGGCCGGGCTGCAAAGAAGCGTCGGAGCAGGGCGCCGAGACCCCACGCTCGGCGAATCGTCTCAGAGAGAGACGCATGCAAGAGTTAGTACGCAAACTCTGCTGGGTGGAGCGCCGCCATCGCCGGCGGTGAAGTTGAATATAAAACAGCTGGCTGCATCGGGGTTCATCGACGTCGACGACCCGGAATCAATCGTCGCCAACGACTTTCGCGGAATCAAGCGACCTCTGATCAGGGCTTGCCAGGGACGGCTAGCCACGCCCGTCGTGCATGCCAACCGCATCATGGTGACTAGCTCGGTGCCGGGCGAGGGAAAGAGCTTCGTCTCGCTCAACCTTGCGCTCAGCATGGCGATGGAGCGCGAACTCTCCGTGCTCTTGGTCGACGCGGACACCACGCGCCGCAGCCTGTCCATCCAGATGGGAGTTGGTGCTGCACCCGGGTTGCTGGATCTGCTCACCGGCGAGCATGGGGCGCCCGAGTCGGCGGTGTTACGGACGAACGTCGAGCGGTTGAGCCTGCTGCCGGCGGGTGCGCTGCGTCCGCGCGCTACTGAACTTCTGGCGAGTGATCAGATGGAGCGTTTGGTGGAGGAGTTGGCTTCGAGTGACGAAGACCGGATCCTGATCTTCGACTCTCCCCCGTTGCTTGGGGCACCGGAGCCTGCCGCCTTGGCAACCCGTATGGGACAGATCATCGTGGTGGTCGAAGCCGACAAGACGACGCGTAAAGTCCTCGAAAACGCGCTGGCGACGATCCAGTCGTGCCCACGCGTTACGGCAATACTGAACAAGGCCTCCCGTGCGGAGGTCGGATACGATTACGGCGCGGCCAGGCCTTAGCGGTGGGCCGGCTGCTGGCATTGCGGTGCGAAGCAAGTTTCTCACATGTGGAACCACTCTGCTCCCGCAATGAAAGCACTTCGAATCACCCGGTTGGCGCTCGTTGCATGTATCCCGCTTATGCGCGCCCTGCCTGCACAGTGCGCCGAACTGCCAGAAGACGTCGGCCAAGCGGACCAGCCGATCATCGGCGGTCAGGGAGGACCTGCTGGTGCCGCTGGTCAGGTCAATGTGCCTGCGAAGGCACACGAGCTTGCTCTCCCGCCCGGGCAGCAGGATCTGACCGCGGTCCACCCTGGGAGCGCACGTGGGGGTCGGTGGAACTTCTCGATCGGCGCCAGGGCCGAGCTCACCGCGACCAATAATATTGACCTTGCTCCACCGGGGCAGGAGAGTTCGGATCTCGCGCTGGCGATATCGATGCCGCTCGGCGTGCGCCGGGCGGGTCCGCGCCTTCTGTTCCTCGCCGAGTACGTTCCGACCGTCTACCTGTATGCACGCAACAGTGACGCTAACTACGTGCAGAACAACCTGCGCTCCTTTGCCTCGCTTGAAGCCGTCGAGGACTTCCTGTTTGTCGATGGCGTCGCGCATAGCTACCCGATGTACGTCTCGCCATTCCTGCCGCGACCCGAGAACGGAGCGAGCATCACCCCGAACCGGACGCAACGCACAACGCTCGGACTAAGCCCATACGTACGCCGCGAGACGACCCAGGGTTGGACCTATCTGGTGAGGAACGACAACTTCTGGAACTCCTTCAGCGACGCCACGCTGTCTGACACGGTGGGGAACAGCGTGCTTGCGACCGTTGAGTCTCCCCGGGCCTGGCTACACTACGGCCTGGATTATGTGTACCTCCATACGCGTGACGATGCTCAGCCGAACGGGTACTACCAGCAGGTAGGCCGGTGGCGGCCGACCGTCACGGTGATGCGCACCCTCTCCGTCAGCGCTCGGATCGGCTACGAGAAC
>DATKLO010000295.1:0-8907 GCA_035542375.1 Steroidobacteraceae bacterium
GACGATCAACCCCTCATGCAGGTCCTGGAAGCGCGGCTCGACGCCGAACACGCTGTGCAGCCTGATGATGGGCAGATAGTCACCGCGGAAATGGAATACCTCGCCACGGCCGGTCAGCCGGTTGGGGGCACCCTGTTCCAGTTGCAGGGACTCGACGATGGACACGAGCGGCACGATGTAGGTCTCGCGGCCCACGGACACCGACTGACCATCGACGATCGCCAGGGTCAGAGGCAGCGTGATCGTGATGCGCGAGCCGCGGCCGCGCTCACTGCGGATCTCTATCGTGCCACCCAGTTCCTGCACGTTGCGGCGGACCACGTCCATGCCAACTCCGCGGCCTGACACATCGGTGGTCTTTTCGGCCGTGGAGAGGCCCGGAGCGAAGATCAGTTCGTGGATCTGCGTGTCGGTGAGCGTCTCGTTCGCGCCCACCAGGCCACGGGAGCGGGCTTTTTCCAGGATGCGGTCCTTGTCGAGACCCGCACCGTCATCGGTCACTTCGACAGCAATGTTGCCGCCGCGATGGTAAGCCTCCAGATGCACGGTGCCGACGGCGGATTTGCCGGCCTTGACGCGCGCTTCCGGCGACTCGATCCCATGGTCGATGCTGTTGCGCACGAGGTGCGTCAGAGGATCGCCGATCTTCTCCATGACCGTCTTGTCGAGCTCGGTCTGCTCGCCGGTCATCTTCAGTTCGATCTGCTTGCCCAGCCGCTGTGCCAGATCGCGCACCATGCGCGGAAAACGGCTGAAGACGAAGCTGATGGGGAGCATGCGCACACGCATCACGCTCTCCTGCAACTCGCGCATGTTGCGCTCGAGCTGCGTGAGACCGGCCTTGAACGGATCCGCGCCGGGACCCTCCAGCTTGCGCGCCAGCTCGCTGAGCATGGCCTGCGTGATGACGAGCTCGCCGACGGTGTTCATCAGCTCGTCGATCTTCTCGATGCCGACGCGAATGGAGCCGGCGTCCTGGCCGCCGGCGACCTTGGGCGCATCAGCGGCTTTGGTCGCATCGACAGGCTTCGGTGTCTCGGCGGCGGCCCGGGTCGTCGTCACCGGGGTTGAGGCCGCGACTGCGGAGACGGCGGCAACTGCGGGGACGGCGGCGACTGCGGGGTCGGCTGCGGGTGCCGGGGCGGCTGAGATAATTTCCGGCGCAGCAGCAGTGTTCTGGTGCAAAGCCGCATCATTCTGTCGGCCGTCGTCTGTGCCAGCGGACGCGGCGGCGGGCTGGGCGGCCTGGGGTTCCTCGACCTTGGTCCCGGCGGACTGACCTGCCAGGGGCTGGATGTCGAGGTCGCAGTCACCGTCGGCCCAGGCGAAAACCGATTGCAAGGCCTCACCGGCAACGTTACCGTTAAGCTCCAGTTCCCAACTGATGTAGCACTGATCTGCGGCGATATCAGAGAAAGACGGCAGCTGGTCCAGGTTGGCGCGCGAGCTCAGGCGACCGCGGGACTCCAGCTCGTAGAGGATGCGCACCGGCTCATTGCCGCGCGCGAGAAAGTCACGATGCGGGCTGAAGGTGATACGCCAGCCTGTCGTCTGCGGGGCAGCCGCCCCCGGTGCGCTCTGCGCGACCGCGGCCCGAGGCACGGGTGGATTGGCGATCACCTGTTCGATATCGAACTGCAGATCGGCGGCGCGCTGCGCATCGGCGGGCTTCCTGGCCTGCAAGGCGCGCAACTGCTCGCGCATCACATCCACGGACTTCAGCAGAAGGTCCGCAATCCCGGTCGTCACCTGCATGCGCTGGCCACGCAGCTCATCGAGCAGTGTTTCCAGGCTGTGGGTGAACGAGGCGACTTCGTTGAAGCCGAAGGTCGCGCTGCCGCCCTTGATCGAGTGGGCGACGCGGAAGATGGTGTTGATCCGGTCGGCATCGGGCGCGCCGACGTCCAGCTCCAGCAGCGCGGCCTCCATGGAATCCAGCGCCTCGAGGCTCTCCTCGAAAAACGTGCCGTGGAATTGCGTGAGATCGAGGGTCACGGGGGATCAGGCCGCCACTCTCGGTTGATGCATCGCGTCAAATCCGTGAATTCCGTCACGGGAGCCGCTCCAGGACGACCCGTTCGGGGTATGGCTGCCATGCCGAAGCTGCGGTGGTTTCATGAGATTAATCGGCTCATGTTCCAGTTTGAGTTAGCCTGCATTATCGTCTGGTGTGGGAGAGGCTGAAGCCTGCGATCATGGAAGCGCGACACGCACACATTGGTAGTTTCCGCAGCCGCCGCATGCCGGGGCCCAAGGAGGTTCCATGAGCGAGACCTCCCCGATCGTCTACATCGTGGATGACGATGAAGCGACCCGCGCGTACTTCAGCACGGCACTTTCTTCCGCAAACTTGACGTGCCGCACAGTCGAATCCGCGCAAATGTTCCTCGACGCCTACGACCCCCAGCAGCCCGGCTGCGTGCTGCTGGACGTGCAGATGCCCGGAATGACGGGGCTGGAGCTGCAACAGCAGCTCAATATGCGCGGCGCCATCATTCCCGTGATCTTCATCAGCGGTTTCGCGGAGGTGCCTGTCGCCGTGGAGGCGCTCCAGCAGGGTGCGTTCGGTTTCCTGCAGAAGCCCTTGTCGCGCGAGACGCTGCTGACCCATGTGCGCAAGGCGCTGGATCACGATGCGGCTAACCGGGCGGAGTTGCAGGAGCGCGAACAGATGGTCCAGCGCTTTCACGCCCTCACACCCCGTGAACGCGAAGTGCTGCTGCTGCTCGTGGAGGGCCGCTCCAACAAGCTGATGGCCAACCAGATGCAGCTCAGCCAGCGCACCATCGAGTTGTATCGCGCCCGCGTCATGGAGAAGACCGGCTCGCGCTCCCTGGCTCAGCTGGTGCGCATGGCCATGGAACTCCAGGTCATCCCCGCCGCCTCGCGGCCCTCGGCCGCCACCCACTAGCAATCAGAACGAGAGCAACTGAGAGTACCTGCCCCCCGGAGGGTTTTCCTACCCCATCGGCGGGCCGGCCCCAACGCTGCACCGGTTCGCCCCTCCCAGTCTGTGGGCTTGTCAAGCGGCCTCCAGGCAACGTATTGCAACGCAGGATTGACGCAGGTCTCATTCCGGGCGATTGACCCTCGATTGAGCCTCCAAGTGGGCTTCTTCACGCGGCGCGCGCGCGCACTGTAGTGCTAATTTGCGACGACCCTCGGGAGGTGGGGCAGTCGTGCACGTGCGGGTGTTGGTTGTAGAGGACGTTGAAGCAGATGCGGAACTGGCACTTCGCCGCATGCGTCAGGACGGCGTTGACTGCTCCTACGTTCGCGTGGAGACCGAAGACGAATTCAAGTCTGCCCTGCAAGGCCGCAATCACGATCTGATCCTGTCGGATTTCTCCCTTCCGCAGTTCGACGGCCTGACGGCGCTCGCCATCGCTACGCGGGTCGCGCCCGAGATCCCCTTCATATTCGTATCGGGCACCATCGGCGAAGAGCGCGCCATCGAAGCGCTGCGCTGTGGCGCCGTGGACTACGTCCTCAAGAGCAACCTGAAGCGCCTGGCTCCGGCCGTGCGACGCGCGTTGCGCGAAGCCGACGAACGCGGAGCCCGCAACGTGGCCGAGGCGCGCCTGCGCGATGTCATCGACGTGGCCCGTGACTGGATCTGGGAGCTGGACAAGGACGGCCGCTTCGTCTTCAGCAGCGAATCGGTGCGCGACATACTCGGCTTCGAACCCCGGCAGTTGCAAGGCACGCACTTCGCCGATTGGCTGGATGCCGCTGACCGGCCACACGTG
The DNA here is from genome assembly GCA_035542375.1 of Steroidobacteraceae bacterium. Lineage (GTDB taxonomy): Bacteria > Pseudomonadota > Gammaproteobacteria > Steroidobacterales > Steroidobacteraceae > 13-2-20CM-66-19. Next base: position 3,750 of record DATKLO010000295.1, read on the forward strand.
CAGGAAGAGATGAACCGGCTGGATAGCCGCAACCGCCCGGTGAGGTCACTGACCGCACGCTGGCGGCATAAAGACGGTGGAGTCAGGTGGCTGGAACGCCATGCGCTTGCGCTCGTGGACCAGGCCGGAATCGTTACGGGTTACCGTGGCGCGGATCGCGATGTCACCGAGCGCGAGGCGCAGCAGGCGCGCATCCGCCGCCTGACCCGGATCCTGGAGATGCTCTCCGGAATCAACACGGCGGTGGTGCGGATCCGGGACCGCATGGACCTGATGCACGAGGCCTGCCGCATAGCCGTCACCATCGGCCGGTACGCCACGGCCTTCATTTCCATCCTCGATCCGACGACGCGCACCGCGCGCCCGCACGCCTGGGCCGGTGAACGGTCTGAAACGGTTCGGAACCTGTTCTTCTGCGTCTCGCAGAGTGCCAGCGAGGATTCGAGCGTCACCGGACGGGTGTTGCGCTCCGGGGAGGTGTTTCTTTGCAATGACATTGCGCAGCTCGACGAGAAGGTCAGCAACTGGAAGACCATGCGCAATGTCAGCTTTCGCTCGTTCGTGGCGCTGCCGCTCCAGATCGACGGTACGACGGTCGGTGCGCTGACCCTCACCTCCTCCGACACCGATGCCATCACGGACGATGAGCTGCGACTGCTGCGCGAAGTCGCGGCCAACCTGTCGTTTGCGCTCCAGTACTTCGAAAAGGAAAGCGCGGTCCAGTTCCTGTCGTTCTTCGACCCGCTGACGGGCCTGGCCAAGCGCTCGCTGTTTTGCGAGCGCCTGAGTCGTCGCATCCTGGCGCGCAAGGCCGACGAGCCGCAGCCCGCCGTGGCGGTGCTGGATATCGAACGCCTGAGTATCCTGAATGATTCCTACGGCCGGCACGCCGGCGACCATCTCCTCCAAGGCATCGCCGAACGCCTCAAGGGCCGATTCAATACGGACCAGCTCGCCTATCTGGGTTCCGGGTGCTTCGGCATGATGCTCGAGCACGCCGGCAGCCAGGACGACGCGCTTCGGGAGATGCAGCAGCATACCCACGCGCTGTTCGAGCAATCCTTCCGCATTGCCGGGCACGATGTTCCCGTCACCATCAAGTCGGGAATCGCCTGTCGCGGCTCCACGGACGCCGATGCCGAAGCACTGCTGCAGAACGCCGAGGCCGGCCTGCGTCAGGCCAAGGCCGCCGGCGAGCAGCATCACCAGTACCGGATGGAACTGAGCTCGAAGCTTGCTGCGCGCCTGGCGCTCGAGCATCGCCTGCGTGGCGCGCTCGAACACCAGCAGTACACGCTGTATTACCAACCCAAGATCGACATCGCCACCGGTCGGATCGAGGGAGTCGAAGCGTTGCTCCGCTGGATCGATCCGGAACGCGGGGTCATCTCACCCGGCGAGTTCCTGCCCGTACTCGAGTCCACCGGCATGATCGTCGCGGTGGGCGAATGGGCGTTGCGCCGGGCAGCCGATGATTGTCGCCGCTGGCAGGCGCACGGACTGCGCCCCGTGCACGTGGCCGTCAACTGCTCTCCACTGCAGTTGCGGCGGCGCGGTTTCGCCGAACAGGTCCTGGACGTCATAGAAGGCTGGTCGGGCGATGGCTGGGGCCTGGACCTGGAGATCACCGAGAGCCTGCTGATCGAACCGGACTCCTCGGAAGTGCTGAAGCTGCGCGCCTTGCGTGCCGCCGGCGTGCGCGTCGCGATAGATGACTTCGGCACCGGATACTCATCGCTGCGGCGACTGTCCGACCTGCCGGTCGACACTCTGAAGATCGACCGCTCGTTCATCAGCGGCCTGCCCAGTGAGCGCGCCGCCGCACGGCTCGTGCCGACCATCATCGACATGGCCCGCGCCTTCGACCTGATCACGGTCGCGGAAGGAGTGGAGACGCGCGCGCAGTTCGACTTCCTGGCACGCGCCGGCTGTGCCCAGTCGCAGGGTTTCCTGCACGCCCGGCCCATGCCCGCGGCGGACCTGGAACTGCTGCTGGCCATTCCCGCGCAGGTGGTGCAACCCATCCAGCCCACCGATCTGCCCGACACGGCGCGGCCGGCGCGGGGCTACCGGAGCTAGACGCCAATCGCGGGGTGGATGATGGGCCAGGGGTCCGATTCAGAGCCCCGCGGTACTTCCACTTCGATCAGCACCGGGCTCGCCTGTGCAAAAGCCCATTCCAGGGCCGCGCGCAGCTCGGGCGGAGTGCCCACGCGCCGGGCCGGCACTCCGAAGGAATCCGCAAGCCGCAGGAAATCCGGATTCTGCAACTCCGAACCCAGCAGCCGCCCGCCGAATTCCTGCCGCTGGTCGCGGTAGACGTTGCCGAAGCTGCGGTTGTTGAAGACCACCGTGACCAGGTGGATGCCGTATTGCACGGCCGTGGCCAGTTCCTGGACAGCGAACATGAAACCGCCATCGCCGGTCACGGATACGACCGGTTTGTGGGGATGAGCCACCTTGACGCCCAGAGCGGTGGGGAAGCCGAATCCGAGCGTTCCCTGGTGTCCGCAGGTGACGAATGTGCGCGGTTCATAGACGGGGAAACCGAACATGGCCGCGAATCCCATCTGCGAGATCTCATCGACGTAGAACCCGTCGCGCGGCAGCACATCGCGGATCGCCTGCAGATAGTCCACTTGCGGTTGTATCGCACGGATGGCGATCGCCGCGGCAGATTTGGCCGCCACGATATCTGAATCACGGTGGCGCGGAACTCCATGGCGAGAGATCGCGCGCTCGAGCGCAGCGGTTGCGATGGCAGCATCGCCCACTATGTTGATTTGCGCGGGAAGCCGCGCAACCTCGGCCGGATCGATGTCGATGCGCACGATGTCGAGGCCGGCAGGCCGGTAGCGCCACCGCATGTCCAACAGCTCGAAACGTGACCCGATGACCAGTGCCAGATCGGTCTGTGGCCACAGACGCTGCCCCGAGGCGATGGTCAGTCCGAGCGGATGATCTTCCGGCATCACGCCCCGTCCGCCCCTGAACGCGACGACCGGCGCACCGGTCAGTTCCGCGAGCGAGCGGACTTCACGACTCGCGTTCAGTGCGCCGGAACCAGCGAATATCATGGGTGCGCGCGCCCGGCTGATTGCGCGGGCGGCGCGATCCACGGCGTCCGTATCCAGCGGCGGACCCGGCAATGGGGTCGCGGCGGATGCGGGTGGGACCGGTGCGCTGCGCGTGAAGAAGTCCCACGGCGCCTGCAGGGCGGTGGCACCGGGACGGCCCGACTGCATCTCCTGAAACGCGCGTGCCACGAGGCCTGCCGCCTCACCCGGATCCTGCACGTGGGCGGCCCACTTGGTCAGAGCGCGCAGGACTTCGAGCTGATCGCGAAACTCATGCAGCTGGTGGCGTTCGCGTCCCTTGAAGTGACTCATGACATCGCCGGTCAGAGCCAGCACCGGGGTGTTGCTGCCGTGCGCGGTCAGAAGCGCGGCGGAAGCGTTGAGAATGCCGGGTCCCGGAACGACGGCGAACACGCCCGGACGGCCGGTCGAGCGCGCGTAGCCGAAGGCCATGTAACCGCAGGCCTGCTCATGGCGCGCACCCAGGGTACGGATACGGCCGGACTCCCGGGCGAGCGCATCGAACAGTCCGTAGATCTGCACCCCGGGCAGCGCGAAGACGGTATCCACTGCCTGCGCGAGCAGAGCCTCGACCAGTGCCTCGCCTCCAGTGCGAGTCTGCGGGGCCGGGCCGGGAGTGTCCGCAGGGCAGTTCTGTGTCATCAGCAGGATTGTACCTGTCTCGAAACAGGTGCTGCAGTGCCCGGTGTTCCAGCTGCGACACACCTTTCCACGAGTACGGCGCGTGGTTTACTCCGGCGGCTGCCGCGCTGACGGTTTTGCGCCTCGGGCATCTCCCCTGTCTTTGTCGAAGGCGCATACTGCACGCTGGAATTCCAACAGGGGAGCCTCCATGTCCAAGCAGCAACTGTTCCTGACCGCTGTGTTGCTCGCCGCGGCCGGCATTGCCGTGGCGCAGACCGCCAACGACATTGCCACGGGCAACATGCACTTCAGCGCCAAGGAAATGGATACGAATCACGACGGCATGATCAGCAAGGACGAGATGCACGCCTACGGCGAGAAGATGTGGTCGATGATGGCGAAGGATGCGCCCACGATACCGGTTACCGAGGCCGCGAAGGACTTCGCGCGCGGCAACCTGCGCTTCAGTGCCCGCCAGATCGATACCGACCATGACGGCACGATCTCCAAAGAGGAGTTCATGGCGTACGCCGAGGCGAAGTTCAGCAAGATGATGAACACCGACGGCCAGGCGTCTGTCCAGGATGTGGCCAAGGCATTCAGCCGCGGCAACACACATCCGAAGGCTGGCGGCTCGGAGGTCGCCTCGCCCTCGAAGTAGGCACGGGCCCGCGGTAGCTGAATCGCTTTCGGAGGGCTGATACCCTCCGAAAGCAGTCGCTATTGCAGCCGCGTGGCGACTTCGGTCCAGAGCTCCGCATAGATGCGTCCCACGGCGCTGCCCGGCGAGTAGGCAGGCAGAGGCGCACGCCGCAAGGTCATCCGCTCGATCTCGCTCGAATACGGCACTTCGGTGGCCAGCACCCCGGGGAATTCCGCGCGGGTCGTGGCGATGACCTCGTGATGCAGCGACTTGCGGCGATCGACCATCGAGAAGAACGGCAGCAGGGCCAGGTCGGTCCAGCCCTCCGCGGCGATGAAGTCGCGCAGCTGAGCCAGCATTCGCACCGACAGCGGTGTTGGCAGCAGAGGAACGACCACGACATCCGCCGCACGCAGGACATTTTCCGACAGCAGAGAGATGCCGGGCGGACAGTCGAGAAACAACACCCCGTACAGCTCACGCAGCGAACTGCTCATGCGCAACAGGCGCTCGGTCGGATGCTTGCGTTCGCTGAGGTGGACGTCGAAATTGCGATAGGAGAAGTCGGCCGGCAGCACATCCAGCCCCGGATGCTCGCTGGTCACGATCAGCTCGGGCAGTTCGCGCTTGCCGGCGACCAGCTTGCGCGCCGAAGCGCGTTCCTGCGGCTCACAGCGCAACGTATACGTCGCCGCACCTTGCGGATCGAGATCCCACAGCAGGGTCGCCTGTCCGCTCGCCGCGGACAGGTAGGACAGGTTGACGGCCGTCGTGGTCTTGCCGACGCCGCCCT
>DATKLO010000296.1:0-17372 GCA_035542375.1 Steroidobacteraceae bacterium
TGAGATCGCCGATGCAGTTCATGCAAGACTGGATCGCGACTCAGGACCAGGCGAAACAGGCGGCATAAGAGCTATCGCTTGGAAGGCGAAAAACAGGGGGAACCTCAATAGAATTGTTCCTCGACACCCAATGACCAGGTATGCGTAAAGACATTGAGCTCAGTGGAACCGGCAAAATAGTCGGTCGATTGCTTCAGCAAATAGAGGTTGGAGAGGCCAAACAGCGACGTGATGCCTGTTCTATTTGATAGGCGTGGAGTCGGGTCGAACAGACATATCAGGATGTCGGTTATGACGACGAACAGCACCAACGCCGGAACCAGGCGTTTGATACGCCTGACGTAGAAGCCTAGCATCAGGTCGCCAAGGTTCCTGCCGGGACGACCCGCGAGCGACGAAGTGATGACAAAACCCGAAATCACGAAGAATATGTCTACGCCCAAGTAGCCGCTAGGAAGAAGATCCTTGTCGATATGGTTGATGATGATAGCGGCCACCGCCAATGCCCTCAGACCGTCAATCTCGGACCTGTAGGTTGACTTAGGGTGCACGCTGGTTACCTTCTTGGTGTCTGCTGTGACTATCGTCATCATTACCCTGGGGCGCCCTCTGTTTGACGCCCCGCAAGCGATACCCCCATACCGCGTGGCCCGGTAGGCCCTGAGCGATGATTCACTAGTGCGCGAGCTTGACCGGCGATCGGGAACCGAGGGTCGGATGACGACGACTGCAGTTGTCAACGACTTCCACGTACTCCAACAGGTCAGCAACCGCCCCCTGGTGCGCACAGCATCGCTGTCGGTGCACGCGATCGTCCTTGCGGGTTAGCAGATCGAGCGTCAGCGCCAGGCACGGCCATCCTCCGTGGGTTTGGACGTAGGTCAGATCGGCACTCTAGACTCGACGGGGCGCCTCAGGGGCGAGGGTACGCTCGGGGAGGTCAGCTGCCACCGGGCTCGATGGCCCTTGATCCAGGCGTACTTCACAGCGCTCCCTCGGCATAGTGCGGCGTCGCTCCTCTTAGGATCCCGTCCTCCAGCTTAGGCCGTGCGTTCTCAGCTCGCAGCCGCGAGAGCTCCACGTGCTCGGGGGTGATCTCCCCCGGCCCCTGGTGCAGCTTGCCCTGGTCTGCAGGTCTGACCCGGCTGCGCAGCGCCTGCACCAGCAAGCTCGGGGTCGGCCCAATTCAGGTACGCTCCAACCGCTCTTGACCAGTTCCACCGCCTGTTGCTTGAACTGCGCGGTGCACTCCCGCTTGGGAGTGCGGTTCATCTCGTCCGTCCAGTCAACATCAATGCTACAACGATACCGCCGGAAGACGAAGTTCGAGCGGAAGCTCAGAAGGGTCGGAGCGCTTGCTGCGCCCGAGCGCCCCACGCGGCACGCTGCTTCGAGATCACGCTCGGACCGCTGGGTTTCAGAGCGGAGGATTCTTCCGGGGTGGAGGCCGGGAGATCTGTATCCCTGGCGCGCAGATACCAAGAGGCGACACAGTCGTCTAAAGTTGTGGTAGCACACGCCGTTTACTCCGCCGGACGCGCGTGCGTTCCGAAGGCGGAGCGCCGAGTGGCTACAAACCCTGAACGGAGGGCATGACGATGACACGGCACTATGCGGCGTTCGCGGTTGGCATCCTCGCAGTGCTCTGGGCGACAGCCGCCAAAGCTCAATCGCACGGCTTGTATTGGCGGGTGGACACCGGATACGCCTGGGCGGCAGACGCGAATCTGCGTGACAACAATCCCGGCAACGCCGCCACCGGTTCGTACATCTGCGGCGCGCCTCTCTTCGGCGGGTCGTGCAACGACCCGCCGGGCGAGTTGAACAACATCGGCGAGGCCTGGATTGCAGGTCTGGGTGTGGGCTATCGATTCACGCGGATGATACGAGCGGATGTGACGGCCAGCTATCGCAGCGGCTTCAAGCTGGACGATACCGACCAGGCACCCTCGAGCTACAGCGCCCACATCACGTCCTACAACGTGATGCTGAACGGTTACGTCGATTTTCCCATCGAGAGGTGGAAGTGGTTCGTACCTTACGTCGGCGCGGGCCTGGGGTACGCCAACAACAAGATCGACGACATCAGCAACCCGAACCTGGCACCCCTGCCGCCAGGGAATTCGACGGTCCCCGGCGGCACCTGGAACGGAGCGGCATGGCAGCTGTCGGCCGGAGTGAGCTTCGGCCTTACGCGCAGGCTGATACTCGATGTCGGCTATCGCTATCTGGATTCGGGCAAGATCGAGACGAAGCCCGGCAACGTCACCGGGTTCTTCGCGATGCCCTACGACGGTGCCACCGGAAAACTGCGCAGCCACGAGCTGCAGGTCGGCTTGCGCTTCTGAGTGTGCAGCGGGTGCTGTACCGCGAGCGCGGCGCCGGGATCATAACGCCGATGTGCTGATGCGCCGCGGCGAGGTGTTCGGACCTCAGCGCACCGAGCTCCGCGAAGCGCACCTGCCCGTCTTCGCCACCGGCGTACACCCCGTCGATGACGCAGCACTGGCCGTGGGCAGCTTCGATGCCTGGCGTTGCCTCGGCACCGTGGCTCTCATCTGTGCGCCGAGCAACACCGTGCGCCATTACAGACCGCTGCAGTCCCGAGGAAAGTAGAGCACAATTGGGATCCACACGAGGGGCGCTTAACTGACGTGGCGCGCTTGTTGACCGTCATTGCTTTGATCGCAGCCGGAGTGAGCGCGCAGGATCGGCTGCCTGGGATCTTCAGCGACGTTCAGGCCGCACGGGGCGGCGAGCTCTACCAACAATACTGTGCCGCCTGTCACGGCGCGCGCCTCGAGGGCAATTCGGCCGCGCCGCTAACAGGCGCGACGTTTCGCGCGCGCTGGGAGGACGGGCAGCATACGCTCGATGACCTGTTTTACATCGTTCGCAGCCTGATGCCGAACAACGCGCCGGGATCGCTCAGCAGGGCGCAGTATGCGGACGTCGTGGCCTACGTTCTCAAGGCGAACGGCTACCCGGCCGGCGAGACAGAGCTTGCCCCGGCCTCGGCAACGATGAAGGAGATAACCTTGCAGCCGCACTAGCAGGGCGCTTGGGACGAAGTTGTCCAGGCAGGGAGAACAAGGGGGAGACATGAAGATCTTGCTCGGCAGAATGATAACTGCGGCGGTCTTGCCCGCCGCATGGGCGACCGCGCTTACAAGCAGCGCCTGGGCGCAGCCCGGACCGACTCAGCAGGAGCTGAACGAAGCACACCGCAGCAGTGAGTGGCTGTTGCCGAACCATAGCTATGCCGGTGTCCGCTACGTCGACCTGAAGCAGATCACGCCCGACAACGCGTCGTCGCTGCGTCCCGTGTGCATCTACCAGGGTGCCGACATGAACCGCGCGCTCAACAATCCGCTGGTGTACCGCGGTGTGATGTACTTGACTACGCTGTATGCCACGGTCGCGCTGGACGCGACCACCTGCAAAGCCAAGTGGCGTCATGAATGGAAGCCGAAGGGCAAGGAAGGTAACTCCTCGGTGAAGAACCGCGGCGTGGCGATCAAGGAGGGCAAGCTCGTGCGCGGAACGCAGGACGGCTACTTGTACGCGCTCGACGCAGCGACGGGAAAGCTGCTGTGGGATGTCAAGGCCGCGAACCCCGACAAATTCGAGGCGCTGAGTATCAATCCCCTGATCTTCGAAGACCTCGTGATTATCGGGCCCTCCGGTTCTGAATACGGGGTGAAGGGCTGGATCGGCGCATTTCGGCTCGATGACGGTCAGCCCGTCTGGAAATTCAACACCGTTCCAGACGATGGCGAGCCGGGTGTAGAAACGTGGGGTGGCGCCGATTCACGAGTGAGAGGCGGTGGAGGAATCTGGGCCTTACCCGCGCTGGATACAGCCGAAGGGCTGATCTACGTTGCGGTGGGAAACCCCGCACCCGATTTCCTCGCGAGCGGCCGCCCCGGACCCAACCTGTACACGAATTCCATGGTGGTGCTCGATGCGCGTACCGGAAAGCTGAAGTGGCACCTCCAGGCGGTGCCCGCAGATACCCACGACTGGGACTTGCCCGTCACGAGTCCTTTGTTCACGGCAAAGATCAGCGGCAAGGATCGGGACGTCGTCGTGCTCGCCGCGAAGGACGGGCTGCTTCGCGTGGTCGACCGGCACACCCGCGAACAACTGTACTCGGTCGCAGTCGCGCAGAGGTCGAACGCCGATAGCGAGCCGACGGAGGAAGGCGTGCACACTTGCCCGGGTGTAGCAGGCGGCGTGGAGTGGAGTATTCCTGCGTACAACCCGAAGCTCGACCTGCTCATCGTGCCTGCTGTGAACTGGTGCGGGATCTTCAAGAAGGACAGCGAGGCGCGTTTCATAGCCGGTCAACAGTACTTCGGCGGCTCGTTCACCTGGGACCCGGTGGAGAAATCAAGCGGGTGGCTCACCGCGCTCAAGGCCTCGACCGGAGAAGTCCAGTGGCGATATGAGTCGCCGCGGCCGATGCTCGCTTCCGTGACCGCGACTTCCGGGGATATGCTGTTCACCGGCGAGCTGACCGGCGATTTCCTGGGGATCGATGCACGCAACGGCAAGGTCGTCTATCGCTTCAACAACGGCGGTGCGATCGTCGGAGGCGTGATCAGCTACGCGGTGGCCGGCAAGCAGTACGTGGGCGTCGTATCCGGGATGGCTGCCGGCTTCTGGCAGGCCCAGCCCGGTGCGACGATGGTCACGGTATTCGCCCTGCCGTGACGCTAGGCTCCGCAAGACCCTGCTTCGCATACACAGCACGACACACGGATAGGAAATTCAACCAGATCACTCGTCGTGCGAGAGCTCGAGCCGGGGCGTCGGGTTGGCCTGCGGGGACCAGCTCAGGGGCCCGATCCCACAGCGGGGCCCTCCGGCGCCGGCCAGTCCGGATGCGGTGGTGGGCTCGTCCAGATGCCCAAGGATGGTATCGACCGCTAGCCGGCGCGTGACGGACGCGATCAGGCGCATCCGGCCCCGCACAGCGTGCAATGCAGCGGCAGGCATCTCGTAGATACGCGCCAAGAGCAGCGCCCACAGATAGCGCTCCGCGAAGCGCGCTGTCCGCGCGGCTCCTGGTTTCCGCCGACGCGAATCGCGTGCCCAGGCTAATGACCATGTTGACCAAGCTCTGCGCTCCGCCCCGGGAGCTCTAGTCTTACTGTGTCACAAACACTTTCTTCCTACTTTTCGCGCGCAGCGTCGAGGTCGGCTGAGTTGCTCGATCAGTTGAAAGCTCAGTTCGTAGCGTATGGCGGCGATCGAGTCGACCACGTGGCGTTGCGCGCGCCGAGCTCCCGCGCGGGATGTAATCGGCGGGAAGGGGAGGCATTTTGCGGATGAGGAGGTTTTTTTGACGCCGACGGGTTGGTCGGCGGCAAGACGTTCGGCGACCAGGAATGCGTAGGCAGCGATGCTCAGGCTCGCATGATGATGGAACCCACGCCAACCTCGGCCTTCATAGTGACCGACCCCCAACTCCTGTTTGAGATCGTGGTAGTCGCGCTCGATGCGCTAGCGCATGTGTGCCTGCGACACCAAATCGTTCAGGGCGATAACCTCGGGCAGATTCGAAAGATAATATTTGAGTGGCGCGGCGTCCCCCGCAGGCCATTCGATCAGCAACCACTGCTCCGGGTGCAGGCGCGCCTTGCCGATCTTTCCCCCGGCATGGCGTACGCGTCCACCCGCAGTCGGCGTGTTGGTCCAGTGACATGGGTAGATTGGCCGATGCGTGACTGCAAGTCGAGCCTGACCTCGAGGCGAGAATAGCGCTAGCCGCGTTCCATATTTGAGTTATCGCCGAAACTCCGCTAGTCGTGAGGTGCCCATACAGCAGCGTTATCCGCAACGCTTCCTGCCTGCGGCTCAGTGCGTGCGGTCCAAGAAGTACGGCTTCGCCGGGCCGAGCATCAACACCGGCGCCGGGGTGGTTACGCCCAAAACTATCGAGGTCTTGGTGCCGCTGATGGAGAAAGGCATTCGTTGATATCGGCGACCGAGCTTGCCTTGTCCGCCGCTGCGGGCAGGGCCAACTCGCTCGACCCTGCACAGGCACAGCTCAGCGGGCCGCAAGGACAGGATTTCGCAGGATCAGCGGGAGCCCGCGTCAGGGCCGGTCGAGATAGTGCACATCCGCCACGCTGCGCAGCCGGTCGGCGGCGGCTTCCGCCGTGATGTCGCGTTGCGGGGAAGCCAGCATCTCGTAGCCCACCATGAATTTCTGCACGGTTGCAGAGCGCAGCAGCGGCGGATAGTAGTGGGCATGCAGGTGCCACTCCGGGTGCGACTGGCCGTCCGCCGGGCGTTGATGGAAGCCCATGGAATAGGGAAAAGGGATCTCGAACAGGTTGTCGTAGCGGATCGTGAGCTGCCGCAGGATATCGCCGAGCAGATCCCGTTCCGCCTCGGACAGCTGGTCGATCGCATGGAGATGGCGCTTGGTCAGCAGCAAGGTCTCGAACGGCCATACCGCCCAGAACGGAACGATCGCTGCAAACGCGTCGTTCTGACACACCAGCCGCTCCCCGTGCCGCAGCTCCAGCTGGAGGTAGTCGCATAGCAGACAGGAGTTGCGCTCGCTCCTATGAGTGTGCAACGCAGCCTGCTCCGTCGCAGGTTCGTTGGGTATGGAGGCGTTCGCCCAGATCTGACAGTGCGGATGAGGGTTGCTCGCGCCCATCAGTTCGCCGCGGTTTTCGAAGATCTGGATGTGGCGAATCCAGGGAACCGCGGCCAGCGATCGATACTGCTCTACCCAAACGTCGACCACCGCACGCAGCTCCGCCGGGCTCATGCGAGGAATCGTCAGGTCATGACGCGGCGAGAAGCACACCACTCGGCAGATCCCGGCTTCGGCACGGCCGACGATCAATCCGCCCTCGTCCACACTCGCGCCGGGTGCGTTCGGCAGCAGAGCGGGATAGTCGTTGTCGAACACGAGAGTGGTTGCATACGCCGGGTTGCGCAGCCCGCCCGCGCGCGAATTGCCCGGGCAGAGATAGCAATCCGGATCGTAAACGGGCTGATCCGGGACGGCGATCTTCTCCACTCTTCCCAGCCATGGCCGCTGCATGCGATGGGGAGACACGAGCACCCACTGGCGGGTGAGCGGATTGAAGCGGCGATGGGGGACCTGCTGCAGCTCGAAAGGGGTCATGAAGCGCTTGCGGCCGGACCAGTCAGTCGCGGTAGCCGTCGGGATGCGTCCGCCGCCACTCCCAGGCGCTGTGCACGATCGCCTCGAGATCGGGAAACCGTGCGGTCCAGCCGAGCTCGCGCTTGATCTTTTCGGCGCTCGCCACCAGCACCGCTGGGTCGCCGGGCCGCCGGCCGGTCTCCCAGGCCGGCACGGGGTGCTTGGTCACGCGGCGCACCGTGTCGATGACTTCTCGCACCGTGAAGCCGCGGCCGTTTCCGAGGTTGTAGACCAGTTTGTCGGCTTGTTTCAGTTTCTCGAGCACGAGCAGGTGCGCGCTCGCCAGATCCGCCACGTGGATGTAGTCGCGGACGCAGGTGCCGTCCGGCGTAGGGTAATCGTTGCCGTAGACCGCGATCTGCTCGCGTGTGCCCAGAGCAACCTCCAAAGCCAGCGGAATCAGATGCGATTCCGGGCGGTGATCCTCCCCTTGATCGCCCGATGCTCCCGCCGCGTTGAAGTACCGCAAGCTTGCATAGTGCAGCCCGTGGATGCGATGGAACCAGTCCAGCATGCGCTCGACGAGCAACTTCGACTCGCCATACGCGTTGGTGGGGCGAAGGGGGTCGGTCTCCTCGATGGGAGTTCGTTCCGGCATTCCATAGACAGCCGCGGTCGAGGAGAGCACGAAGCGCGGCACATGGTGCGCCAGCACGGCCTCGAGCAGGGTCAGGGTGTTCGCGGTGTTGTTGCGGAAATACTTCGCCGGCTCACGCATGGATTCACCGGCTTCGATGAATGCGGCAAAGTGCATGACCGCGTCGACGGGCTGCTCGCGCAGCACACGATCGACAGCTTCCCGATCGGCGAGATCGTCCGCTACGAGCTCGGCGCCCGGTGGCACCGCCGCGCGATGGCCATGAGACAGGTTGTCATAGACGACGACTTCGTATCCCCGGTCCAGCAATTGAGCCGCGACCACGCTGCCGATGAACCCGGCCCCGCCGGTGACGAGCACTCGTTCAGTCATGGCGTGCTGCTGGGCCCGGATCTGCCCGAACCGCAGATGTCCTGGCAGGCAGATGCACGGGTCCGGCGCCCGGGGCTGCCTTGCATACGTAGATGTCCGGAGTGAGACCGGTTGCCGCGTGGTACGCCGCGGCCATGCGACGCTGGAACTCCGCGGAGTTCGCCGCGTTAACCAGGTTGATCGTCGACCCGCCGAAACCGGCACCGGTCATGCGTGCTCCGATTACCCCCTGCTGCCGGCCGGCGAGATCCACCATGAGATCCAGCTCGGCGCAGCTGACCTCGTAGTCGTCACGTAGACTGCGATGGGAATCCGCCATCAACCGGCTCAGGGCACCCGTGTCAGCGTCTTGCAATGCCGTCGCGAACGCGTGCACCCGATTGTTCTCGGTCACGACGTGCCGGCAGCGCCTGTAGATCGTCTCGCTCAGCCGCTCGCGGTGCTGCTCCAGCTCGCGCAGTGGGACATCGCGCAGCGAGCCGATATGCGGCATGCTCTCGGCGAGCCGGCGCACCCCTTCTTCGCACTGCGCCCGCCGCGTATTGTATTGGCTCGCGCCCAGTTCATGCTTGACCATGGTGTTGCAGATGACCAGTTGGATCCGATTCGGGAGTTGCACCAGACGATAGCCGAGCGAGCGGCAATCCAGCAAGACGGCGTGCCCGGCCTGCCCGTGGCAGGATATGAACTGGTCCATGATCCCGCAACGCGCTCCGACGAACTCGTTCTCGGCCCGTTGGCATAACAGAGCCAGACGGGTGCGGTCGATCGCGTGGCCGGACAGGTCCAGAAGAGCATAGCCGACGCAGACCTCGATCGCAGCCGAGGAACTGAGCCCGGCTCCCACGGGGACATCGCCCTGGACGTACAGGTTTGCGCCCCGCAAATGGTACCCGGATTGACGCAGCGCCCAGGCGACCCCCAGAGGGTAGTCCCACCATTTTCCCGATCTTCGCGGGTTTGCGTCGTGCAGATCGAAGTCGACGGGCTCGCCGAAGTTGGCGGAGTAGAGGACCAGCCTGTCGTCGTCGCGTCGGGAAGCGGCAGCCCAGCAGGACAGATCGATAGCGGCAGGCAGGACGAAGCCCTGGTTGTAGTCGGTGTGCTCGCCGATCAGATTCACTCGCCCAGGCGCCCGGTACACTGCGGCGAGAGGACCGAACCTGGCCGTGAAGCTTGCTTCCAGACTGTGCAGGGCGTCCATTGATCGTTCCGGCTCTCGAAGTCGACGGGTATGCCGGCCGGACGGGCGTATCCCGTCGCGACCGCCGATGAGGCGCACATTATCGAGCACGACGTTGTCGCAGCTCGGATGCAGGGCCTAATCTACACTGCTTTACTGCACAGTCGCCGCGAGCCCGACGGCGGGGGTGACGGACCGCTCCCGCTTCCCGGGTCGGAACGAAGCGGCTATCGTCGCGAGGCTCGCGGTCGGTCAGTCAGCGCCTGAAGCGCTTCACAGGACGATTGCGTCGCTCTATGACAAAAGCCTAAGATTGCACCGACGCGAAGTGCACTAAGATGCCGCCAACTGGTTCGGATCGCCCGGCGGGAGGGCGCCGGATCGGGCTGATCGCCCAGCGGCAATACCCGTGACGCGCGCCGTGCGACTGTCTCTCTCATACAGCAAGCTGGGGGTCGGCTCCGAAGCGAACGAGTTCTCGGTTACCCGATCGCGAGCGCCCCGAAATTGACCTGGATTCAGCGTCGTCGCGCGGGGTTGAATTTGGTCTGCGAGCTGCGTGTGCGCACTATCAATGGAAGCTCTACGGTGGACCGATTACGGGTACGACTTATTGAAGGGCGCAGTGTGGTTCTGGCCGTCGCCCTATGTTGCCTGAGCGTCATTCAAGCCGCAGCGGCTGATGCGGGGCAACCGGGTTCGTCGACCGGCCGCGAGTGCGACAACGCTCAGACGACTGCCGCCATGCGCGCGTGCGAGAACGCCCGATATCAGCAGGCCGAGCAGACGATGAATGCGACCTACCGGGCCCTGATGAGCGAGCTCGACGAGGCTGGAAGAGCCAAGCTGCGTCGAGCGCAGCAGGCGTGGCTGCGGTTTCGCGCAGCGGAAGCGGATTTCCAGGCCGACGCCGTCAGGGGCGGTACGCTCGCTCCGCTGGTCAGGACGAGCGTCCTGGCGGATCTGACAGAGTCGAGATGGGGCCAGCTCTCGAAGCAGGCGCAGGCAGTGAACAAGTAGCGGAGGAAGGCGGTCGGGTTCACCGCTCGACCGTGCTCCCGATTGTGTGTCGTTGACCATCCAGGAGGTGGCGGCATGGCAAGTTTAGATGCGTTCTTTCCAGCACTGCTGGGCTTCGAAGGCGGTTTCGTGAACGACCCGGACGACCCCGGCGGCGCAACCAACAAAGGCATCACGCTGCGCACGTTCGGCCCCGGCGCCGCGCTGCTCGGCATCCAGCCCACTCTGGAGAACTTGAAGGCCTTGACCAACGACCAGGCGCGCAGGATCTACAAGGCGTTTTACTGGGACAAGATCCAGGGCGATCAGATCGGCCAGCAGGAACTGGCGAATATTGTGTTCGACTTCTACGTGAACGCAGGAGCGAACGCCACGAAGCTCCTGCAGAGCGTGCTCAACGACATGGGCGCCAGCCCGGAGCTGCCGGTGGACGGTCTGATCGGCCCTGTCACCTTGCAGGCCATCCAGCGCGCCGACCAGAACGAACTCTACCGGCGCTACAAGCAAGGACGCATGGATTACTATCAGGACCTGGTGGCGAACCACCCGTCACTCGGCAAGTTCCTGCGTGGGTGGCTGAATCGGGTGAACGCGTTTCCCGACCTGTGAAGCGGCGCGGCACACCGTGGGGTGTGCGCGCGGCTAGCAGGCGCCCGCGGCGGAGCAGCAACCTTCATTGCGCCTTCGTGCGCGGCGCGCTCATCGGTCCGGTCGCGGTTACGACCCCTTCTCCGACCCGGGAGGCAACGGCTTTCCTGGAGTCCCGACCGCGGGGGGCGCCTGCCCCTGTCCAGCCGTCTGCAGCATGTAGCCCTGCCAGGTTGCGTTTTCTCTGGCCAGGATCTCTTCCACGCGTTGCACTAGCGTGTGGAACGGGTCGGCACCATCGTACGGGGCGCTCTTGGTCATGAACAGGAACTTCTCGCGCTTGAGTGTCTCCGCGGCGCTTCGATAGTCCACCCAGTTTTCCTGAAACCTCTCCATAGCCATCAGTCCCGACACCGCGGCTATGACAAAGGCAAATGCGCTGACCACGTAGGTCATGAACGGCATGTCCTTGCCGATCAGGCTGGTGAAAAACGGAACGCCGGCCGCGAGCACGATCTCGATGACGCGCAGCCGCTTGTACCAGCGCTGATTCCACGCGCTCTTGTTGCTGTACCACCGCTCCTGGTCGTCCAGCCGCTGCTCGATGTATTCCTGCTCTGTCATCGTCGTCTCCCTCCTGTGGATCGTCGTGCAACGCTGTTGGCATATCCCGAGACGAGCTAGTTGCGCAAGCTCTGGAGAAGCGCCTGGTATTCGGGATCTGCCTCCAGCAGCTCCCCTGCCATGTCGATCACCTTCTGCACCTGCTCTTTGGACAGTGCGAAGCTGGTAGGCAGCGAGTGGAAATAGCGCCTGCGCTCGGGGTCGGGGACGGCGTCGAAGTCGATGTCCACCACGAACGGTTCGAGGTCGACGGGGAATTTGGCCAGCTTGGGTGGGTCCGGGCAGGTGTCGAGCTTCGCCTGACAGGACGCGACTGCGCGCTGCGCTTGCCTGCGCTGATCGCGCAGCTCCTTGATGCGCTCGATGCTCTCGAAGCTGTAGTTGTCCAGCGCGATGGTGGCGGTCTTGTAGGCCACGGTCAGCACACCGGGAGGCGCCTCGTGCTTGCTCAGCTGCTCCTGCCCATCGACGCGCGCATTGACGACGATGATGACGAACTTCTCGATCTTGCCGTCGTTGAACAGCTTGCGGATGAACCCGCTGCTGCGCTGCACAGCCGTGTCGATCGGGCGCAGCCCGATGTTGTCGGCGAGCCCGCCATCCATCAGGTGCAAGTAGGGGCGCTGCGCTTCGTCGACGTAGTCGGCGCGATTCTTGGCCCACTGGTAGCGACGGCGGTTACGGTAGAAGTCCTCCTGCGCCAGGCTCATGTCCTTGCTGACCTTCACGCTGTCCGGCGCCGGGTAGTTCTTGAGCGATAGCGGGCTGAGCAGGATGGGGAAAGCGGAGGAGGCGGCGACCGCCCGTGCCACCGGATACGAGGCGAGATCCGAGCCGAGGATGTTGAACTCCGCCTGGGTGAACTCGAAGCGCTCGCCATTGGCCAGGTTGGTGGCGTTGATGATCACGTACGGCCGCCTGCCGCCCACGCCGAGGTCGCGAAAGGTCTTGTGCTGGAAGAGCTGCTGGTCGTAGTACTCTGCGGCGAGGTCGATGCGGTTGAACGTGGGAGAGGCCAGGCGGAACCAGTTCGCCGGCGAGGCGGCCGCGCCGACCAGTGCGCCTTGGATGTTCTTCTCCAGGAAGCGCTCGCGGAAGTCGACGAACAGCCGCTCGCCGAACAGGCCGTAATACGCGGCGGTGAAGGAGCCACCGGAAACCGACGAGATGCAATCCACTTCGTCCAGGAGGCTCTTCTCCTGTCCCTTCCACACGATGCGCGCGTCGCGCAGCTTCTGCAGCACGCCATAGCTGAGCGCGGCCGCCCGCGTGCCCCCGCCCGAGAAAGTCAGGCACACGAACAGCTCGTTGGTGTTCTTGCCGCCAGCCTCTTCGTTGAAGACGTAGGGAGCGCGCGAGGACTGGTCCTCGAGCGGCTGGTTGAGCGGGTAATGGGCGCAGCCGGCCAGGGCCGCGAGCGCTGCGGCGAGCAGCCACCCGGGGAGGCTACTCCTGGAGATCAAAGCTCACCTCCCGGGGCGAGGTGGGATCGGTGTCGGCGAGCACGATCTTGCGCTCCGCCGGCGCGAAGTTGGCCGGCGGCCCGAGGCTGATCACATGCGTGCCGGCTTCCAGCTCGATGATCTCCTCGGTGCGCCCGTTGAACTCGTCATCGACCATCACCCGGCGCGAGCGCGGGAAGTGCACGACCAGGTATTCCATCTCCCAATGCTCCCTCGGCTGCCTTCCGATGCTTCAATCGTCCCCGAATTGCCGCCCGGCGGTCAAGCAGCCTGCCCGCTACCGGGCGGCGGCTGCTCACGGCCACCCGGGATCGATTTCGAGCGTGAGCCGCTGGCCGGCACACCCGTGCGCCTCGAACCGCGTGCGGCCAGAAACCGGAGGCGCCCCTCGCGGCTTCCTCCACCTGCCCATGGGGCGCGGCTTGCAAAACGTCGTCGCAAAGCTACAGTTCCAATCCCGCCAAGCACTTAGCACTACCGGTTTGACAGACCGGCTAGCTTTCTTGGTGCGCATATGACGCGCGCGTAACCTTGCGCAGCAATGCGCCGCAGCTTGATCGGCGCGGCGGTTCGCCTGGCGCATCTCGCGTCCGTGGAGCGGCGACCATAGAACAAGGGCACTCGAATGCTCAATGGAGACCACGCATGGCCGGTGCGTGCGGTGCACGTGGCCGGGTTACTATTGTTGCTGTTCTTCGCGATCGCGTTCGCGCTGTCGGCGCTTGCGGCCAAGCCCAGATCCGCGCCCATCCTGGCTGCCCCCCAGCCGATCGAGCTGTCTGCGCTGCTGCACTCCGCGATGGCCGACACGGCTGCCGGGTCACCGCACTGGCCTGACCTCGAGCCGCGCCTGAACGTGCGCTGGCTCGCCGGGCCGGACACGCTGGCGCCGCCGGCCGGCGTGACATCGGCGGCGGTCGTGCGTCAAGCCGCCGCGTCCATCCAGATCGGCGGCCGGCCGATGCCCTTCGCCTTCCAGTTCAGCGGGCAGAGCGTGGACGGGTGGTCGCTCGCGATATGGGGCAGCCACCAGGGCCCCTCGGCGATGGAACTGCGCGGTGCGGACCAGTGCAAAGCGCCCTGCAGCCCTACTGCGGTAGACGCTGAGCAAGCGCTCATGGCATCGGGCATGCGCTTCATGCTCGAATGCGAGACGCGTAGCCTGCAGGTGCTGCGCCTGGCGGCCCAGGGCAAGCGCGACGCGTATCTGGTGCATTACCGGGCTGAGCCAGGTCGCGAGTCGCGCATCCTGATGTTCTGGGCAGCGCCGCCTGAGTCCCTCCTCAGGAAGGATGGCTGCGCGCTGATCGCCCGCGATCGCTGATCCAACCCGGCTCGGGTCGGCTCACGCGGCAGTCCCGCGCCTGCGACGCCGCAAGTGCTCAGCGCAGCGTGCTGAGCGTCACGTAGACGTTACCCGGTTTCTCCGGAAGAAACACGACCAGGGGACGTTTCTGCATCGCACTGGGTGCGGCGAGCCCGGTCTCGTACACCACCACTGCGGCGTTGCCGGAGAGCGCGATGGAATACTGCCCGCGGCGCCCGAGGTCCACACCCCGGATGAGGTACGGCTTGAAACCGGGCGGCGGCAGCGTCTCGCGCCCGGAGAACTCGTGCACATCCTTCGGCTGGAGTTCCACCACGGGCTGGGTTTCGAGCAAGCGTTGGGCTTGGCCGATACGCGAGTCCGGCACCTCGTAGATCCCTGAATAGATGCGCCGGTCCTCCCAGGCGAAGTCGGGAGGCGGCGCACGGTACCAGGCATCCGCGATGGTCCAGGGTGACTGGCTGGTTATCCGCCACGGGATCGCCAATGTGCTGACGATCAGCGCTGACGCCAGCAGGTTACCAACCGCATTGCGGGAGACCGTGTGACCTGCAAATCGCATCCGGTTCAGGGCCTTGGCGATTGTGACGGTACAATGCTCGGGAATGGAGCAAAACCCCAGCCAGGTCGCGGCCCGGCGCCGACGCGCGGCCCCATGCAGTCCAGTCGGGTGAGAGCGACGCCTCGTCCGTGGCGTACGGGGCCGGCCATTGCGCTGCTGTGTGTCGTGGCGGTGGTCGCGAGCTTCTTCGTCGGGCTCGGGCGCGCGCCCCTGTTCGACGTGGACGAAGGCGCCTTCAGCCAGGCCACGCTGGAGATGTTCCAGCGCCACGATTTCCTGGCCACTACACTCAATGGCCAACCGCGCTACGACAAGCCGATCCTGGTGTATTGGCTGCAGGCGGCCAGCGTTGTCGCGCTGGGGGCAGACGAGTTCGCGCTGCGCCTGCCGTCCGCCTTGTGCGCCTGCCTCTGGGCATTGTTCACGTTCCTGTTCGCGCGCCGCTTTCTTGGTGTGCCACGTGCGCTGCTCGCGGCCGTGCTGTTGGCCACATCGCTCGGGGTCTATATCATCGGCCGCGCAGCGACCGCCGATGCGCTGCTCAATTGCTTGATCGCCGCCAGCATGTTCGCGGCCTATCTGCATCTGCACACCGGCGCGCGAAAGTGGCTGTACCTCACTCACGCCGCGATCGGGCTCGGGTTCATGGCGAAAGGCCCGGTGGCCGTTCTCATCCCGCTCGCAGTGACACTGTGGTTCTGTTGGTTGCGCCGCGATCTGCGGACATGGGCGCGTGCCGTGTTCGACTGGCGCGGGCTGGCGCTCTTCGCGGTGATCGCACTTCCCTGGTACGTCGTCATCCTGGCGCGCGACGGCTGGGCGTTCGTTGAGGGGTTCTTCCTCAAGCACAACGTCAACCGCTTCGGTGGAACGCTGCAGGGGCATGCGGGCAGCCTAGTCTACTACTTCCCGGTTCTCATCGCGTGGACGATGCCGTATACCGCGCTGCTGGTCCTGGCCCTGCGCCGCATCAGGACAGTGTGGCATGATGACCTGCAACTGTACCTGCTGCTGTGGTTCGCGTTCGTGTTCGTGTTCTTTTCGCTCTCCGGCACCAAGCTGCCGCATTACTTGCTGTACGGCATCACCGGGCCCACGTTGCTCATGGCCGCCTACGCGCCGGAACTGCGCTCGCGCTTCTGGGCTCTGCTGCCGTGCCTGCTGTTCTTCGCGCTGCTGCTCGCGCTGCCGCAGGTGTTGCGACTGTTGCTGGAACCGGAGGTGGGCGGCGCACTCCTGCCCAAGCCTCCCGACGCATACTATCGTGAGGCGCTCGGCGAAATCGGCGCTCATTTCGGGCGCTGGGCCTACGCCTTGTGCGGGTTGGGTGGCCTGGTGGCGGTTGCCGGCCTGCTGCTGCGCCGGGTACCGCTCGTCGCGGCGCTGGCCGGTGCGGGGACGGTGGGCACACTAGCGCTGTCGCTGGTGGTGGTTCCCGCCGCCGGCGCGGTGCTACAGGGCCCGATCAAGGAGGCGGCTCAGGTCTCGCGGCAACTTGGCGTCGAGCCGCTGATGTGGCGCCTGAACGCACCGAGCTTCAGCGTCTACCGCGGCGCGCCCACGCCAAGCCGCGAACCGGCACCCGGGGACGTGATCATCACAAAGGCCAAGCGCTTGGCGGAGCTGCCCGGCTACGGCTACGAGCTGCTTTACAGCAAGTACGGCATCGTGCTGGTGCGAATCAAGGCTTGACGCGATGAGCGACACTCGCGCATGCGGGCCGGCGCCGCTGGACGCGTGGCTCACCTGGCTGCCGCCCGCACTGGCCGCGCTGGCGTTCATCGGAGTTGCGGCGAGCGGCATCAATCCCGAGGTGTTCGCCTGGCTCAACGCGCTTGGGCCGCGCACCAGCGATCTGCTGTGGGCCAACATCACCATCCTGGGCGATACGCTGGTGGCGTTGACGCTGTGCCTGCCGCTGTGGCGCCGGAGACCGGACCTGCTCTGGGCGCTGGCGATCGGCGCACTGCTCGCCACCAGCTGGGTGCATGTGCTCAAGCCGCTCGTCGACGCGCCCAGGCCGCCTGCGGTGCTCGGCGACGCCGTGCATGTCATCGGTCCGGCTTACAGGGCCGGCTCGTTTCCTTCCGGCCATGCCACCACCATTTTCGCGGTGGCGGGGCTGTACTCGCTGGGGCTGCGATCGCCCGCCGTCACCGCGCTGGCGCTGGCCGTCGCGATACTGGCCGCTGCGTCGCGGTCCGTGGTCGGCGTCCATTGGCCGCTGGATGTGCTGGCGGGCATGTTCGGCGGCTGGCTGTCCGCGGCGCTCGGGCTGGCGCTCGCCCGGCGCCTGGACTTCGGCCTGAGGCCGGCGGTGCAGTGGGTAATCGCGCTGCTGCTCGGCGGCTGCGCGATAGCGCTGCTGGCCGGGCACCGCACCGGCTATCCGCAGGCGTTGTGGCTGCAACGGGTGTTGGCGCTCGTATGCCTGGCGGCCGCC
>DATKLO010000297.1:0-2442 GCA_035542375.1 Steroidobacteraceae bacterium
CAGGGTGCGTTGCGTCAGGTCCCACGCGGTGTCCCAGCTCAAGCGCGCATCGTCGAGCAGAATCCGCATCAGCTCGGGGACGGCCATCGACGGATGCGTGTCGTTGAGCTGGATGGCGACCTTCTCCGGCAGCAGGCTCCAGTCGGTATTGCCGCGTCGGAAGCGGCGCACGAGGTCCGCGAGCGAGCAGGCCACGAGGAAGTATTCTTGAACGAAGCGCAGTCCCTGGCCGATGCTTGTGGAGTCGTCGGGATAGAGGACGCGTGTAACGGACTCGGCGGCGAGACGCTCGGCCAGCGCACTGACAAACTCCCCGGCGCTGAACGCCCGGAAATCGAAGGCGTCGGGCGCTGCGGCCGTCCAGAGCCGGAGCGTATTGATCGTCTTTCCGCCGTAGCCGACGACCGGGCGATCAAAGGGCAGACCCAGCAGAGTCGAAGGACCACCGACCGCACTCAAGGTGCCGCCGCGCACCTCGAACGAGCAACCGAATTTGACTTCGACACTCTCTTCTAGCCGTGCAACCTCCCAGGGGTCTGGACGCCGCAGCCAGTTGTCCGGCTGCTCGAACTGCCAGCCGTCCCGGATAGCCTGCTTGAAAATCCCGTACTCGTAACGAAGTCCGTAACCGATGGCCGGGAGCTGCATCGTCGCCATCGAATCGAGAAAGCATGCCGCCAGGCGGCCAAGCCCCCCATTGCCAAGTCCGGCCTCGTGTTCCTGCTCGATCACAGCGGACCAGTCTATGCCCTTCTCCTCGACAATTCGCTTCGCAATAGGATCGAGGAGGAGGTTCATGATGTTGTTTGCGAGGGAGCGGCCAATGAGGAACTCCATCGACAGGTAGCAGACGCGCTTCGGGTTTTGGCGTTCGTAGGTCTGCTCTGTGCGGAGCCAACGCTGCGAGAGGACGTCCCGAACGGAGTGCGCAATTGCCTCGTAGCGTTGCCTTGGTCCCACCGCGGCGGGATAGACGACGCTGTCAAACAAGAGATGCCGCTCGTAAAGCGCATCGTCCGTGCCAGAGAAACGCACAGGGCCGCACCCGTATTGCTCTAGGAGCTTCTTTGTCTGCGGTCCCTTAGGCCCGGTGACCGTTAGGCTCTCGGTAGCCATGGCGTCATCCTTTCTCGTGCCTGGCGCTAGCCTCATCAGACCGGCTTGCGCTCCGCGGGGCTGCCGATCTGCAGCGGCTAAGGCATGAGCGGCCCGTTCCAGACCTTCACAGCGGGTATCTCGTGGTAGTGGCCGAGCACACTCAGTGTGCCGGGGTTCAACAGAAAGTGCTGTCCGGCACCTGCGGGAAAGCCGAGCCAACGCGCTGCAAGTACCCGCAGCACGTGTCCGTGAGCGAACAGCGCGACATTGCCGTCAGCACCGCGCGCGCGGGCAATGACGCGATCCACCCGTGCACCGACCTGCTCCGGCGTCTCGCCGCCTGGACATCCGTTGCGGAAGATCAGCCAGCCAAGCGCCAGGTCCTGGATCTGCTTGGGCGTCAGCCCCTCATATTCACCATAGTTCCATTCCACCAGGTCTGGATCGACCACCGCTCCGTCCCCGAGGCCGGCGAGTTCGCAGGTCTCACGTGCCCGACGCAGAGGGCTGACCAGAACCAACGAAAAAGTTTCCTTGGCCAGAAGAGACCGAATCCCTTCGGCGAGTCGACGGCCGTTATCGGTCAAGGGAATGTCGGTTACACCCGTATGCTGCCCGCTCAGGCTCCACGCCGTTTCGCCGTGCCTGATCGGGAAAAGGTTCATGGGCTCCTCCTGGCTCACATGTTGTCGGCCTCCGTCGAGCGGACACCTCCGGCTGCCGCGGCCTGTCCCCATTTCCAGTTCGTGATATCGGGCATGTCATCGCCGTATCTGGAAATAAATTCCGTGTGCTCGATGAGCCTGTCACGGAGAGCCTGCTTGGCATACGCAGCCCGCGGACCGAGACTCGGCACCCGATCGATCACGTCATTGACCAGATGGAAACGGTCGAGATCGTTCATTACGCACATGTCGAATGGCGTGCTGGTAGTGCCCTCTTCCTTGTACCCGCGCACGTGGAGATTTCGGTGACCGGTCCGCCGGTAGGTCAGCCGATGAATGAGCCACGGGTAGCCGTGAAAGGCGAAGATGATCGGTTTGTCGGTCGTGAACACCGCATCGAAGTCATCGTCCGAGAGGCCGTGCGGGTGTTCGCTCGGCGGCTGCAGCTTCATGAGATTCACCACATTGATGACGCGGACCTTCAACTCGGGCGCATGCCAGCGCAGGAGATCGACGGCGGCCAAGGTCTCCAGTGTCGGCACGTCGCCGCAGCACGCCATTACGACGTCGGGCTCGGTGCCGCGATCGTTGCTGGCCCACTCCCAGATGCCCAGGCCGGCAGCGCAGTGCTTGATCGCCTGATCCATCGTCAGCCATTGAGGCGCGGGTTGCTTGCCGG
>DATKLO010000298.1:0-6666 GCA_035542375.1 Steroidobacteraceae bacterium
AGCAACCTTCAGCACGGCACAGAAGCTCGAAATCGCCGCGCTGCTCGATGAGTTCGGGGTCGAGATGATCGAAATGACCTCGCCCTGCGCGTCACCGCAGAGCGAGGCCGACATCCGCGCCGTTGTGGGGGCGGGATTCAAGGCGCGGATTCTAACGCACATTCGCTGCCATCGCGACGACGCCATGCGCGCGCTGGATACCAGCGTGCACGGGGTGGATATCGTGATCGGCACTTCACCGCAGCTTATGCAGCACAGCCACGGCAAGAACATCCGGCAGATCATCGACCTGGCCATCGAGGTGGTGAGCTTTGTGCGCGAACAAGCGCCGGACATCATCCTCCGCTTCAGCACCGAGGATACATTCCGCAGCCGCGAATCCGACCTCTTGCGCGTATACCTCGCGGTCGCGGATACGGGCATGGTGGACCGCCTGGGCGTGGCGGATACGGTTGGCGTGGCCATGCCCCTCCAGGTGCACGCGATGGTCAGCCAGCTCGTGCGCCTGACCGGGCTGGACGTGGAGTTTCACGGCCACAACGACAGCGGCTGCGCCATCGCCAACGCCTGCGCCGCCCTGGAAGGAGGCGCGACTCACGTCGATACGACCGTGCTGGGCATCGGGGAGCGCAACGGGATCACCCCGCTGGGTGGGCTGGTCGCGCGGCTGTATACGCTGGACCGATCGTATGTCGCGAAGTATACCCTGACCCTGTTGCCCCACATCGACCGCCTGATCGCCGATTACTGCGGGATTCAGATCCCGTTCAACAACTACATCACCGGGACGAGCGCCTTTATGCACAAGGCGGGCATCCACGCCAAGGCTGTGCTGGCCGATCCATCCACCTACGAGATTCTCAAACCGCAGGATTTCGGACTGTCACGCGAGGTCAGCATCGGCCACCGGCTGACCGGCTGGAACGCCGTCCGCGAACGGGCGATCACGTTGGGCCTGAACCTGGACGAGACCACGATCAAGGCCATCACCCAGGACATCAAACGCCGCGCTGACGTCAAACCGCTGGCGCTGGATGAGGTGGATCTCATGCTGCGAGGTGCAGCCAGCCAAGCCGTTTAGGAGCACGATGACGCAGGGAAGGACTTTTGCAGAGAAAGCGCTGGCGCGGGCGGCGGGCGTTTCCGACGCGCGCGCGGGCGATATCCTGGACGTCAGGCCAGACCTGATGTTCAGCCATGATAACTCAGCCGCGATCCGGCACATCTTCGAGCAGACTGGTGCGCCGCGCATCGTGCACCCGGACCGCGTGGCGATCACGCTGGATCACGCCGTGCCCGCGCCCACCACGCAGCACGCCCAGAACCACGCTGAGATCCGTGAATGGGTGCAGCAGCAGGGTATCGCGCACTTCTTCGAGGTCGGGCGCGGCATCTGCCACCAGGTGATCAGCGAGGAAGCGCTGGTCCTGCCGGGCGAGACGGTGCTCGGTGCAGACAGCCACAGCACGCACTTCGGCTGGCTGGGCGCGTTTGGCACCGGCATAGGCCGTACGGAAATGGCCGCGCTGTGGGCCACCGGCGAACTGTGGCTGCGCGTGCCGGAGGCCATGTGCATCACGCTGACCGGCACAACTCCCAGGGGTGTCACGTCCAAAGACATCAGCCTGCGAATTCTAGGCGACCTGGGCGCGGACGGCGGGCTATACCGCTCGGTCGAGTTCACCGGCGACACGATTCCCGCCCTGTCGCTCGATCAGCGCGCGACGATCCCCAACATGATGGCCGAGTTCGGCGTAAAGAACGCCTACCTGCCGCCGGACCAGGCCGTGTTCGACTACCTGGAGCAGCGCCGGACCCGCGACTACACGCCGCTTTACCCTGATCCGGACGCGGAATACGCCGCCGAGTATCGCCTGGACGTGAGCAACCTGGAGCCGCAGATCGCGCTGCCGCACTCGCCGGATCACGTTGTCCCGATCTCCGACATCGCCGGGCAGCCGGTGCAGCAAGCGTTCCTGGGCACCTGCACCAACGCGCGGCTGGAGGACCTGCGTGCGGCGGCGGATATCCTGCGCGGGCAGCGGGTGCGCTGCCGCCTGGTGGTCATCCCGGCCAGCTCGCAGATTTTTCTGGAGGCGACGCGCGAGGGGATCGTCGAGGTGCTGCTGGAAGCGGGAGCCGCGCTCGGCACGCCGGGCTGCGGCCCGTGCATGGGCAACCATATGGGCATCCCTGCGCCCAATGAGTCCACCATCAGCAGCGCAAACCGCAACTTCCGGGGCCGGATGGGCACGCCCGACGCGCCCGTTTACCTGGCCAACCCGTATGTGGTAGCGGCCAGCGCCGTCCGCGGGCAGATCGCCGATCCGAGGGAGTTTCTGCCATGACACTCACCGAACTCCGCTGCTGGGTCTACGGGGACAATGTCAACACAGATGTCATTTTCCCCGGGCGCTTCACCTACACCCTGACCAAGCCCGAGGACATCGCCGCGCACGCTCTCGAGGACCTCGACCCGGCCTTTGCCGCCAACGTGCGCCCCGGCGACGTGATCGTCGCCGGAAGCAATTGGGGCTGTGGCAGCAGCCGCGAACAGGGAGTCACCGCCGTGAAGTACGCGGGCGTGCGGGTGATCATCGCCGGGTCGTTCAGCCGCATCTACTTCCGCAACTGCATCAACCAGGGCGTGCTGCCCATCGTTTGCCCGGCGCTGCACGAACTGGTGACCACCGGTGACGTGATCGGCCTGGACCTGGGCAGCGGCCTGATCGTCGCCCACGGCCAGACGTTTACCATCCCGCGCCTGTCGCCCTCGGTGCAGGCCATCCTGGACGCGGGCGGGCTGCTCCCTATGCTCCAGCGCCGCTTCAAAGGAGAGGACCAGGTATGACCCACACCGTCGCGGTCATACCGGGCGATGGCATCGGCGGGGAGGTGATCCCGGCGGCGCAAACAGTGCTGGAAGCGCTGAGCCTGCCCCTCGTCTTTCACGAGGCGGAAGCCGGTTTTGCCGTGTTCGAGCGCTGCGGGGATGCGCTGCCGCCCGCCACATTAGCGCTGTGCGAGGCCAGCGACGCGGTGCTGTTCGGCGCGACCAGCTCGCCGATGACCAAGGTGGCGGGCTATCAGAGTCCGATCCTGCAGCTCCGCCGCTACTTTGACCTGTTCGCCAACCTGCGCCCGGCGCTGGCCGACGGGATCGATCTGCTGATCGTACGCGAGAACACTGAGGGGTTGTACAGCGGACGCGAGCGCGTCGAGGATGGCGGTGCCACGGCCATCGCCGAGCGGGTGATCACCGCGCGCGCCTCCGAGCGGATCGTGCGCGTCGCCTGCGAGCAGGCGCACCAGAGGCGGGGCAGGCTCACCCTGGTGCACAAGGCCAACCTGCTCAAAGAAACCTGCGGCCTGTTCCGCCGGGTAGGGCTGGAAGTCGCCGCCGGGTTCCCGGACCTGACCGTCGAGGAGATGCTGGTCGATACGGCAGCCATGCGGCTGGTGCAGGACCCGGCTCGCTTCGACGTGATCGTGACGACCAACCTGTTCGGGGACATCCTGAGCGATCTGGCGGCGGGCCTGACCGGGGGCCCGGGAGTCGCACCTTCGGCCAACATCGGCGCACGTCCCGCCGTATTCGAGCCGGTGCACGGCAGTGCGCCCGACATCGCCGGGCAGGGCGTGGCCGATCCGCGCGCCGCGATCCTGAGCGCAGCGATGCTGCTGGACTATCTCGGCTATGGGAACGCTGCCGCCGCCGTGCGCCGTGCCACCTACGCCACGCCGCACACGGGTCATACCCAGGCGACCCCGGAAATGATCGTCGGGCAGTTGCCGGAGAACGTGGGCCGTGTCTGAATTGCTGATTGAGCTTGTCCGCCGCTACAGCCCGTCGGAGCAGGAGGCCCCCGCTGTGCGCACCCTGTTCGAGTGGATGAACGCGCACGGGTTTGACGCCGAGATCGACGCGGCGGGGAACGCGGTCGGCCTGCGCGGTCCGCTGGGCGCCCCGCATGCGCTGCTGCTGCTCGGCCATGTCGACACCGTTCCCGGCGAAATCCCCGTGCGCGTCGAGGATGGCCATCTGTACGGGCGCGGCAGCGTGGATGCGAAAGGCTCCCTGTGCGCCTTTGCCGACGCGGCAGCCCAGGCCACACCCGCGCCCGGTTGGCGTGTGATGGTGGTCGGGGCGGTGGAGGAAGAAACGGCGACCAGCAAGGGCGCACGCTACATCCGAGACAAGTTCACGCCGGACCTGTGCATTATCGGGGAACCGAGCGGAGCAGAGCGGATCACGCTGGGATACAAGGGGCGTCTGCTGCTGGATTACACCCTCACACGCCCAGTGGTGCATACCTCGCGCCCGGAGCCGACCGTCGGAGCATTGGGCGCCGCCTTCTGGCAGTCGGTTCAGGAATGGGCGACCCAGAAAAACACCGGCATTGAGCGGTCCTTCGACCAGGTGCTGCCGGGCCTGCGCAGCATCAACACGGAGTCGGACCACTTCTATGAGACGCTGCGCATGACGGTCGGCTTCCGGCTGCCGCCGCATATCCCGCCGGGCGATGTCGCCGAGGCCATGTCGGCTCTTGCCGAACCTGACGCCGAAATCCGCACCTACAGCGCGGAACTGGCCTATGTCGGCAACAAGAACAACCCCCTGGTGCGCGGCATGCTGACCGCCATCCGGGCCACTGGCGGGCAGCCCGGCTTCGTGCTGAAGGGTGGCACCAGCGACATGAACGTCGTCGGCGCAGCGTGGACGTGCCCGATCATCGCCTACGGGCCGGGCGACAGCAGCCTGGATCACACGCCCAACGAGCACCTGCCGCTGGCCGAATACGCGCAGGCTGTCGTTGCGCTCCGGCACCTGATCGAACACCTGCCGCAGACTGCTTCTGACAATCGGGCGTGATCGGGGAGACGCTCGTCACCTCGGTCCGATCCGGGCACAGCACGTTTGGTCAAACTACACCATGCCGGTTGGCCGCAATCGTGTTATGCATAGACCCAGGACGTGGCAAGACAGTGGAATGTGGTGGGGATGCACAGCGCACCGGCGGGCCAAGCAGCGCGCCTGGCCCTCGAAGACGGCTCGATCTGGCGCGGGAATGCCTTTGGCGCGTCCGGCACCCGGCTGGGTGAAGTCGTCTTCAACACCAGCCTGACCGGATACCAGGAAATCCTGACCGATCCGAGCTACGCGGGGCAGATCGTCGTCATGACGGCCCCGCAGATCGGCAACACTGGCATCAATACGGCGGATGACGAGGCCCGCCAGGTGTTCCTGAGCGGGCTTGTCGTGCGCGAACTCAGCGCGTGCGTGTCCAGTTGGCGCGCGTCCGGCAGCCTGGACGGCTGGCTCACCGCGCAAGGATGCCCTGGCGTGGCCGGGATCGATACCCGTGCGCTCACGCGCCGCCTGCGAGCGGGAGGCACGCTCAGAGGCGCGCTGTCCTCCGATACCACAATCTCTGATATTGATCTGATCGAGAAATCCCGCGCCTGGCCCGGCCTGGACGGCGTGGACATGGCCGGGCGCGTGACATGCCCGACCCCCTATGAATGGGATAAGCCGACCGGCGAGGAGTGGGAGTTCCAGCAGCGGCTTCCGCCCGCCGGGGGGTTCCGCGTCGTCGCCTATGATTTCGGGATCAAGCGCAACATCCTGCGCCGCCTGACGGCTTACGGCTGCCGGGTGACAGTGGTGCCCGCCAGAACCCCGGCGGCGGACGCGTTGTCCCTCCGCCCGGACGGCGTGTTCCTGAGCAACGGCCCCGGCGATCCCGCTGCGATTCCGTATGCGGTCGAGGCCGCGCGGGACCTGCTGGGCCGCGTGCCGATCTTCGGCATCTGCCTGGGCCACCAGATCCTGGGACAGGCGTTCGGCGGGAAGACCTACCGCCTCAAGTTCGGGCATCACGGCGGCAACCAGCCGGTCAAGCACCTGCCCACCGGGCGCGTCGAGATCACCGCCCACAACCACAACTTCGCCGTCGATCCGGACTCGCTTCCGCCGGAGATCGAGATCACCCACGTGAATTTGAACGACGGCTGCTGCGAGGGAATGCGCCACCGCGCCCTGCCCGCGCTCAGCCTCCAGTATCACCCCGAGGCCGCCCCCGGCCCGCACGACGCCGACCCGGCCTTCGTGGAGTTCGTCGCGATGATGGCGAGTGAATGTATGGCTCAGGGCCGATAGGTGAACGTTGAAGCAACTTCGCCTGGTGCTTATTGCGCTGATGTTGGCCTTCCCGGCGAGGGCTGTGATGTCCCAATCTGAGGACGAAAACCAGCCCGGTGATACCCGCCTCGATGCGCAGGGGATTGAACAGGTATGGATTCCTTCGGGATGCTTCGAGATGGGAATCACCAGCGAAGAGTACGACCAACTGATCGAACAAGAACCGCCCAGTTGGGTAGCCAGAGCCATGTTATCCGAGCAGCCCCAACACGAAGTTTGTCTGGCAGGCGGCTACTGGATCGACCGCTACGAAGTCACGAACGCGGCATGGCAGGCATTTGTCGATGCAGGCGGTTATACCACCCAGGATTACTGGTCCCCCAATGGCTGGAAATGGCTCAGTGCTCAGCGTCTGGACCGCCTCCCCCATCACTGCGCGGTCAGCCGGGAACCCGATCACCCGCGAGCGTGCATCACGTGGTACGAGGCCGAAGCCTACGCC
Source organism: Steroidobacteraceae bacterium (assembly GCA_035542375.1). Lineage (GTDB taxonomy): Bacteria > Pseudomonadota > Gammaproteobacteria > Steroidobacterales > Steroidobacteraceae > 13-2-20CM-66-19. The sequence continues at coordinate 6,645 of DATKLO010000298.1, forward strand.
ACCTGGCGCGGGGGTAGCCTGC
>DATKLO010000299.1:0-21532 GCA_035542375.1 Steroidobacteraceae bacterium
GACCGGGCGCGCCTCGCCGTTGCAGACAGTCGTCACGGCCGCGCTCGATGACATGAAAGCCGTCAACGTCAGGGTGCTGGATGTACGAGGTCTGACCGATATTGCGGACATCATGGTCATTGCCTCGGGCAACTCCGACCGGCACGTCCGCTCCATCGCCGATCGCGTGGTCGAGAAAGCCAAGGCCGCCGGCTTCCGGGCACTGGGCACGGAGGGCGAGCGCGATGGCGAGTGGGTCCTGGTGGATCTGCAGGATATCGTCGTGCACGTGATGCTGCCGCGCGTGCGCGAGTTCTATGGCCTGGAGCGCTTGTGGGACAACGGAGCCGCCGTTCCGGTCCCCCAGGCGCAAACGCCCCGGTCGGGGACCAGGCGGCGTCGGACCCTGTCCTGAGCTGCGCGGGGGTGCGCGCATGCGCGTGCGCCTGATCGCGGTCAGTTCCCGCATGCCGAAGTGGGTCAGGGAGGCCTACGAGGAGTACGTCACCCGGCTCGGTCCGGCGCTGCGGCTGTCACTCACCGAAATCGCGCCTGGACCGCGCGCGGCGCGTCAGCCCGCTCAGAAGGCCATGGAGGCGGAGGCGGGGCGCGTGTTGGCCGCGGTGCGCAGGGACGAGTACCTGGTGGCTCTCGATGAGAAGGGTAAGGAGTTGACCACCCGGGAGCTGGCCAGCTGGCTGTCCGAGCGAATGCAGGATGGCCGGGATCTTGCGTTCGCCATCGGCGGCCCGGACGGGTTCGCTCCTCAGGTGTACGAGCGCTGCGACTTCAGGTGGTCGCTGTCGCGACTGACCTTTCCTCACGCGCTGGTTCGTGTCGTACTGGCCGAACAACTGTATCGGGCGCATGGCGTACTGACGAATCATCCGTATCATCGCGACTGATGCCACCCAGCCGCTCACCTTCGCTCTGCCTGGCCTCCGTGTCGCCGCGGCGCCGCGAGCTGCTCTCACAGATCGGGGTGACCTACACGGTCGCGGCGGCCGACATCGACGAGTCGGTCAGGGGTGGCGAGACACCCAGGCAGTATGTGACACGCCTCGCCCGGGAGAAGGCGATGGCCGTGCGCCGCACGGGCCAGCTCCTGCCGGTCCTGGCCGCCGACACGACCGTGGTGCTCGATGGCGTGATCTTTGGCAAACCGCGGGACCGCGCGGACGCCATCGGCATGTTGGGACAGCTCTCGGGCCGTACGCATGAAGTGCTCACCGCCGTGGCACTGGCCGATGCGCATGCGGTCAAGGAAAGACTGAGTGTCAGCAGTGTGCGCTTCCGGCAGCTGGCGAACGAGGAGTGCGCAGCGTACTGGGACACCGGTGAGCCCCGCGACAAGGCTGGCGGATATGCCATCCAGGGGCTCGGCGCCGTCTTCATCGAATCGCTGCAGGGGAGTTATTCCGCCGTGATGGGTCTGCCGCTGTTCGAGACCGCCGAGCTGCTGCGCGAAGCCGGCATCCCCTGGTGGGATCACCCGTGAGCATCGAGATTTTCGTCAACGTGGCGCCGCGCGAGACGCGCGCCGCCATCGTCGAAACCGGGGTGCTGCAGGAAGTCTACCTGGAGCGCACCAGCCGCCGCGGCCTCGTCAGCAATCTCTACAAGGGGCGCGTGTCCCGGGTTCTGCCGGGCATGCAGGCCGCCTTCATCGACATCGGCCTGGAGCGGACCGCCTTCCTGCACGTAGCGGACATCGCCAGCTCGCAGAGCGCCGACGACACGGTCGTGCTGCCGGCGGTGGATGACATCCGCCGGCTGGTGAGTCCCGGCGATGACATCCTGGTGCAGGTGATCAAGGATCCGCTGGGAACGAAGGGCGCGCGCCTCACCACTTTCGTCACGCTGCCATCGCGTTATCTCGTGTACATGCCGCGTGGCGAGGGTATCGGCGTGTCGGCGCGCATCGAAGACGAGACGGAGCGCCAGCGGCTCAAGTCGATCGTTTCCGAATACATCAGCACAAATCCCTCCGCGGGGGGCGGCTACATCCTGCGCACCGCATCGCAGGGCGTGTCGGCCGACAACCTGCGCGAGGACATGATGTACCTGGACAAGTTGTGGCGGCACGTGCGCACACGGGCGAACGAGACGAGCTCCGGTTCGATCGTGCACGAGGACCTGCCGCTGGCGCTGCGGGTGCTGCGGGATGAGCTGTCGCGCGGCGTGAGCCGGGTGCTGGTGGATTCGGCGCGCGAGCATGCGGAGATGATCGCCTTCGCCACCAACTTCATGCCGGATGCCGCCACGCGCATCGAGCTGTATCCGGGCCCGCGGCCGATCTTCGATCTGCATGGCATCGAGGAGGAGATCGGCAAGGCGCTCGAGCGCAAGGTCACGCTCAAGTCCGGCGGCCACCTGGTCATCGACCAGACCGAGGCCATGACTACGATCGACGTCAACACCGGCGCCTACGTGGGCCACCGCAATCTCGAGGAAACCATCTTCCGCACCAACCTCGAGGCCGCGGTGGCCATCGCGCGCCAGCTGCGCCTGCGCAATCTCGGCGGCATCATCATCATCGACTTCATCGACATGCGCGATGAGGCGCACCGGCGCCAGGTCCTGGCCGCGATGGAGCGCGCGCTTGCCGGCGACCGCGCGCAGACGCATATCGTCAGTCTCTCGCCGCTGGGACTGGTCGAGATGACGCGCAAGCGCACGCGCGAGAGCCTGGAACATCTGCTGTGCGGGCCCTGTCCAACCTGCGAAGGCCGCGGCTTCGTCAAGTCGCCGGAGACGGTGTGCAACGAGATCTTTCGCGAGATAGTGCGACAGAGCAGGCAGTTCGCCAGCCGCGAGCTGCTGATACTGGCCCATCAGGACGTCGTGGATCGGCTGCTCGATGAGGAATCCCCCACGCTCGCTGAGCTCGAGGCCCAGATCGGCCGTCCCATCCGCATGCAGGTCGAGGCGCTGTATGGCGTGGATCACTTCGATGTCGTTCTGGTGTAGGCAGCCCCGGTGACTGCCGCCACCGGCGTGCCGCCGCCGGCGGGAGCGCCGCAAGTGGGAGCGCCGCAAGTGAGAGCGCCGCAAGTGGGAGCGCCGGGCGCTCCACGCTGGCTGCGACGGGCGGCGCTCGGCGTGGCCGCCGCCGCGGCCCTGCTGGTCTTCACTGTGCTGGTTTACGAACTGGCGCGGGCGCGAGTGCCGCAACATCGCGCGGCGCTCGAGCGGCTGGTGCGCGCGCAGACCGGACTCGACGTCCGCTTTGCCGAACTCGGGCTGCGCTGGGGCTGGTATGGCCCCGAGGTCGCGTTCCGCCGCGTCGAACTCGGCGAACCCGCTAAGGGTGGCGCGGCCAGGACGCTGCTGCGCGCGCCGGAACTGATTGTGGGCTTCGATGCGTGGCGCACCCTGCGCAGCGGCCATCCCGAAGCGGGGCGGATCCGGCTCGTCGCCGCCGACATCGATTTTGCCGCGCTGGCTCCCGCGTCGACGCGGACTCCGCCAGGCCGGGAACCGGGCGTCGCGCCCGGCAGCGCACGGGTCGCCGTTCCTGCGAATGCTGGCGTGGCTCCGCTGACGGTGTTGCAGCGTTGGCGTGGCGGACGGATCGATCTCGAGGGCGGCACACTGCGATTGCCCGCCCCTGTCGGTCCGGCCGGCGCCGTGACACTGCAGATCCGCCGCGCTTCGCTGCACCGCTCGGCCGACGAATGGACACTCTCCGGCCTGGTGTTCCTGCCCGACCGTCTCGGTCGATCGGCACGCCTCACGCTGCGTGTCAGCGGCGATCTGGATCAGCCTGAACGACTGGCCGGGACACTGCGGATCGAGGGGCGCCGAGTGCTGCTCCGCGGCTGGCGCGATCTGCTCGCCGGCCAGCCAGCGCTTGCAGGGTCTCTGCCTGGCAGCGCGGACGGTGACTGGACGACGGAGCTGGCATTCACCGCGGCAGAGGTACGCTTCGACTGGGATGCCGCGCGGCCGACCGCCCGGCGGCTGCAGACTTCGGCTGACATCGAGGATCTGGCTTTCGTGCCGCGCTCGCACGATTTCGTGCTCAGTGGACTGCTCGCCCGAGTGACGGGCAGCGAAGCCGGATTCAGCGCCAGTGTGTACTCGCGCGCGGCGCGGCTCGAGCTGGCCCAGTCACTGCGGACCCTCGCTGACCTGCAGGTCAGATCGACACTGAAGTGGAGCCGGACGGCGGCGGGCTGGCGAATCTCCACCGATGAGTTCCTGCTGCAGCACGCGCAGGCGCGCCTGGTGCTGGATGGCTCGATCTCCGGGAGAGCCGGCGCGCCCGATGAGATCGATGCGCGCGGCGCCCTCACCGGCGCCGATATCCCGTTCGTGAAAGATCTGGTCGGTGGCGCCACCGCGCAGGTATTCGGCGCGGCCGCTTCACAGCTCGTGGCCGGAGAGATTCACGATGCGCGGTTCACACTGCGCGGACCACTGGATGCGTTGCCGCTCGGCACGGGGGGTGCCGGACTATCCGGTTCACTCGTGCTGCGGGATGCGGTGCTGTCGGGAGGTGACCTGTGGCCCGACATGGTGGGCGTCATGGCGCGCGTGCAGTGGCAGGGCACGAAGATCCAGGCATCACTCGATGCGGGTCGCGCGGGCCCGTTTCAGATCAAGGCGGCGCGGGCGCAGTGGGATGCCCGCGGCGCTGGCGGGACCCGGTTGACCGGCCGGATCGGCGGCCGCCTGGAGGATGCCGTGACCTGGGTGAGGGAACATCCGCCGCTCCAGGCGTATGCACCGGGCGTCAGGGATCTTGCCGCGAGCGGCTCCGCACGGTTCGATCTCGATGTCGACATTCCCGCTGTTCGATCCGACGGGCACGCGCGCGTGGCCATCTCGTTCGACGCTGCCAGTCTGCAGGCGCTCGATGGCCTGCCGCCCCTGCACGACCTCAGCGGCGCACTGGTGTTCAACAGCGGTCACCTGGAGCAATCGGTGCTGGAGGGCTCGTGGCTGGGCGGACCCCTCACGTTGCGGATCGCCGAACAGCGCGACCACGGCAACGCTCGGATCCGCGTCCAGGCGCACGGCACTGCGACAGCCGCGGAGCTGATGGAAGCCACCGATTCCGGCGCGGGTCTGCAGGGCAGCACGGATTGGAGCGGCACGTTCGACTACCTGACTCCGGCGCAGGGCCGGGCCCCCCGCTGGCGGCTGCGCGCCGACTCGAGCCTGCTCGGACTCGTGAGCACGCTGCCCGAGCCCTTCGCCAAACGCGCCGCAATGGCTGTCCCGGCGCAGATCGAACTGTCCGGCGGCGATTCGGCGGCGCTTGCCCGCGTGTCGCTGGGTGACAGGGCACGCGGCGTGGTGGCTCTCAAGCGCGCGCAGGAGCGCGGCTGGCGCATCGATCGCGGTGCCTTGCATCTGGGTGGCGCGGCGCAGGGGGACACTGCGGCTGCCTCGGAGCCTTTGTCGCTCGGCGCGGCGGCGGTGGCCGCGAAGATGACGCCACCCAGGTTGCCCATGGAATCGGTCGTGCTGGTGGAGGGCAGACTGGGCAAGCTCGATCTGCCGGCCTACGCGATCGGACTGCGCAGCCTGCGTGCGGACCTGCTGCCGCCGGTGCGAGCACGCATCGATGCTGCGCAACTCGTGGCAGGGGGCCGAACGTACGACTCGGCCTCGATGCAAGCCGAGCGCACCGCGCAGGGCACCGACCTGCTGATCGAATCCGAGGGGCTGGCGGGCACGGCACACTGGCCCGCCCTCTCGCCCGCCAGCGAGATGCCGGATGGCACCGCACTCTGGGCCGGGCTCCGTACCGCACAGCGCACCGCCACGATCCACCTCGCGCGACTGGACCTCGCCGATCCACTCACCTCCGGCGGAGCCGCGCTCCTGGCCGCCCTGGCGCCACTGGCGCGGGTCAGCGTGGATGAGCTGAACTGGCACGGACGCGCGCTCGGGCGAATGAGCGCTGAAGTGTCTGTGCAGGACGACAGAGTCACACTCGACGATATGCTTCTGACCGCCGGCAGACAGCAGGCGCGCGGAGCGTTGCGCTGTCAGAAGGAGCCCGCGGCCTGCCACCTGACATTCGACGCGGCCAGCAGCGACGCGGCGGCGACTCTCGAGGACTTTGGTTTCCGTCGCGAAGTCAGCGCGCGCGAGGGGACCTTCAGTGGCGACCTGCAGTGGCCCTGGGCGGCCCCGAACTGGCTGGCGGCCGTGCGGGGTACCGTCAGCCTGAGGCTGGCCGATGGCAGCGTGGCCGGTCCCTCCGCCGGCCTCACCGGGCGGCGCTTCCCCCTGCTGGCGATTCCGGCGCTGCTCGGGGGACTCGAGGCAGGCGTGGCGGCCGACATGGATCTGCCGTTCACGCGCCTGGCGGCCGATTTCGATCTGGCGGAGGGCCAGGCCGCAACGAGCAACCTGCACCTGGATGGCGATGCGGAGATCCTGATGCGCGGCCGGATCGGGCTGGTGGCGCGCGATTACGACCAGCAGGTGTGGGTGCTGCGGGGCGAGGAGCGCCTGCCGGCGGCCATCCGCCGCTTCGGCGCCACGCCGGGCGTGGCGGCCGCCTGGCTCGGATTGCGCGAATTCCTGGCCGGCGGCTCCGAGCCGCCCCGCTCGCACGCCGCGCTGCGCTTGCAAGGATCGTGGGATGACCCGATTGTAGCGGCAGCGAACTGAAGATCATGAGCCAGGTTGCCGCCATCCAGATGACCTCCGGCCCCGAAGTGGCCGGCAACCTCGAGCAGGCCCGCCCGCTGCTCGAGGAAGCGGCTGCGCGTGGCGCGCAGCTCGCGGTCCTGCCCGAGAACTTCGCCTTCCTGGGTCTGCGGGACGCGGACAAGCGCGAGATCGCCGAGCACGATGGCGATGGCCCGATCCAGGACTTCCTGGCGGCTACGGCACAGAGACTGAAGATGTGGCTGGTCGGCGGGACCATTCCGCTGCGCGGCTCCGCCGATGGACGGGTTGCCGCGGCTTCCGTCGTCTACGACGCGGAGGGCAGGCGGGTGGCGCGTTACGACAAGATCCATCTGTTCGACGTGGACATCCCGGGTCGTGCCGAGAGTTATCGGGAATCGGCGCACGTGGCGCCTGGCACCCAGGCCGTCGTGATCGACACGCCGGTGGGTCGTGTGGGCCTGTCAGTCTGCTACGACGTGCGGTTTCCCGAGCTGTTCCGGCGCTTGAGCGCCGCTGGAGCGCAGATCCTGACGGTACCGTCGGCGTTCACCAGTCCGACAGGCCGCGCGCATTGGGAGACGCTCCTTTGCGCCCGAGCCATCGAGAACCTGTGTTACGTGATCGCGCCGGCGCAGTCGGGTTTTCATCCCAACGGGCGCGAGACCTACGGCGACAGCATGATCGTGGATTTCTGGGGTCGCGTACTGCAACGGCTGCCCCGCGGGCGAGGCATCGTCATCGCTGAATTGGACACGCAGCGCCAGGCCGAGACGCGGCGCAATTTCCCGGCACTGAGGCATCGAGTGCTGAAAGAAGAGGCTGAACTTTGATGGAACCAACACCACCAGGCGCGCCCACCGCGGCGCTGGACATGGCTCGCGAGCTGATCCTGCGACCGGGCGGACTGGATGACCGGCGCCTCGACCGCGTGTTCGGCGAGGTCATGAGTCATTCGGTGGATTTCGCCGATCTGTATTTCCAGCTCGCGCACGAGGAGGCCTGGTCGCTGGAGGACGGTATCGTCAAGGACGGTAGCGCCAGCATCGAGCAGGGTGTCGGCGTGCGTGCACTGGCGGGAGAGAAGGCCGGTTTCGCGTACTCGGACGAGATCGTGTTGCCTGCGCTGGAAGAGGCCTCACGCGCGGCGCGTGCCATCGCGGTCCAGGGCGGAGCCAGGCGGGTTCAGGCCTGGCAGACGCGCGCGGGTCATCAGCTCTATCTGCCGGTCGCGCCGAATGCCTCACTCACGGACCAGGACAAGGTCGCCTGGCTCGAGCGCGTGGACCGGGAGACGCGCAAACTCGATCCGCGCATCGTGAATGTCACCGCGGGCGTCACGGCGGTGCATGAAATCATCCTGATCGCCACCAGCGAGGGTGAACTCGCCGCCGACGTGCGGCCGCTCGTGCGCTTCAATGTATCGGTGCTGGTCGAGCAGAACGGCCGCCGCGAGCAGGGCTATGCCGGTGCCGGCGGTCGATTCTCGCTGGCCGAACTGGTCGCAGGCGACCGGCCGGTGGAGCTGGGGCGCGAGGCACTGCGCCAGGCTCTGGTCAACCTCGAATCCATTCCGGCTCCCGCCGGCGCCATGACGGTGGTGCTGGGTCCGGGCTGGCCGGGAATCCTGCTGCACGAGGCCATCGGTCACGGTCTGGAAGGTGATTTCAACCGCAAGGGCACGTCCGCGTTCGCGAACCGGATCGGGGAACGCGTGGCCGCGCCCGAGTGCACCATCGTGGACGACGGCACACTCTCGCGTCGGCGGGGCTCGCTCAACATCGACGATGAAGGTACGCCGACTCAATGCACGACGCTGATCGAGAACGGCGTCCTGCGGGGTTATATCCACGACAAGCTGAACGCACGCCTCATGGGGCAGCGTCCCACCGGGAACGGCCGGCGGGAGTCGTTCGCGCACCTGACACTGCCGCGCATGACCAACACCTACATGCGGCCCGGACCGCATGCGCCCGAGGAAATACTGCGCTCCGTGCAACGTGGCATTTACGCCGTCAATTTCGGCGGTGGCCAGGTCGACATCACCTCGGGCAAGTTCGTGTTCTCCGCGAGTGAAGCGTATGCCATCGAGAACGGTCGTCTTGGCGCGCCGCTCAAGGGTGCAACACTGATCGGCAACGGACCCGACGTGCTCACACGTGTGAGCATGGTCGGCAACGATCTGAAGCTCGACGATGGGGTAGGCACGTGCGGCAAGGAAGGGCAAAGTGTGCCGGTCGGTGTTGGTCAGCCGACCTTGCGCATCGACGGTCTCACGGTCGGCGGCACGGGTTGAACTGAACGGCGCGACATAATCGCGTGCGCCTGCGAAAAGCGTCGGGTTCCCGCGACGCACGCGCGCAACGATTTGCAAGCTGTGACGGCAGGCACGCCAGCTCGGGCCACGGGTCCGTAGCTTGCTGCCTCAGTCATTCATGTCAGTCGAGGAATCTCCGATGCACGCCGACTCCAGCCTGGCGGATACCCAACAGCTCGAGCTGCCACAGGATCTGGTCAGCGCGCTGAACAGCCGCGCCCACACACCCAGGGACGATTTCGGCATCGAAGGCATGAAGCCCTCGCTGCTCGGCCGGCTGCTGGAGATGCTGATCGGACGACCCCGCGACTAGTCGGCGGGATCTTCCGGCACCTGTCGTCGGATCGCCACAAGCCGGGGACGTCCTGCAGGGCTGGCAACAGCACGCCTTTTGCCAGCGATTGGATGATTGCTGCGGGATCTGCCGCAGGCAGATCCCGCCACATGGAAGAGTCGCCCGGCGTGATTTACGATGGGAACATGCCGCGCTCCGGACACCGCCTGTCCCGTCCCCTGTACGAGGGGCTGCCGTGGATTTATGTCATCTGCGGCGCGACGGCGCTGGTGGCCAGCTACCTGAGCGCCCACAAGGGCCTGAGCCTCGCCGTCGGCGTATTGGGCTTCCTCGGCGTTCTGGGAGGGGTTGTGGTGCTGCTGCGCCGGCGGGACTACCGCGCGATGCGGTCACAATATGGCCACCAGGGTTCTCTGAGCGACCTGGAGAAGGACTCCGGCTAGCGCGAGCCGGCTCGGCGCCGCCACACGGTTCCGCGACTCGCGATCCGATTCCGCCCTGACTATTCCACTACCGGTTCTTCGTCGGCGACTCCGGGTTGCACCTGCAGGCCCGGTACCGTGTCGAGCATCAGATTGCGGGTGCGCGCCAGGCGCTCGTCCACATAGATCAACTCGTGTTTGCCGATGACGACGACATCGCCATCGTTCAGATAGTGCCGCCGCACGCGCTTGGACTTCACGTAGATACCGTTGGTGCTGTTGAGATCTTCGATGACGCAGGAATGCGCGGTCGTCACGATCTGACAGTGGTGCCGGCTCACGAAGCGACTGTCGATCTGCAGGTCATTATCCGGCGTGCGGCCGACGATGATCCGTCCAACGCGCAGCATCCGCTCCTCGACGGTGCGGCCGTCGGTGGCCACGAGCAGCCGACCATGGATGGGCTGCGTGTCGGAGGCCGCGCCGGAGGCGGTGGAACCCGACGGTGAGTGCAACTCGGAAGCGCGGATCTCGGGTGCCACGGCGCGCGCATGCGCCAGGTTGCGCGCCGAGTATTCCACCCACTGCAGTTCCTCGACGGACTGGCGGATGTCGGGCAGGGTGACGACGTCCCGGTCCGCGGTGAATGCGGCCATCAGCGCCGTGTCGCACAGGGTGTTGACCAGGCGCGGCACGCCACCCGAGTAGCGGAAAATCTCCGGGAAGCACTCCTCGGAGAAGATCTGCCGGTCACCGCCGCCGGCCACCTCGAGGCGGTGCTGGATGTAGGCGCGCATCTCGGTTGGCGACAGCGTGGTCAGGTGGAAGCGCAGGCGGATGCGCTGCGTCAGCTGGATCAGCTCCGGCGCATCCAGCTTCTCGTTCAGCTCCGGCTGGCCCGCCAGGATGATGCGCAGCACCTTCTCCTTGGTGGTCTCCACGCCCGACAGCAGGCGGATCTCCTCGAGCACGCGCATCGACAGGTTCTGCGCCTCGTCCACGATCAGCAGCACCTTGCGACCGGCGGCGTACTGCTCGATGAGGAAATTGTTGAGCGTGGCGATCAGCTCGGCCTTCTTCATCTTGAAGGGCGAGAAGCCGAACTGCACCAGCACGGCCTGCAGGAAGTCGATCGCGGAGACCTGTGTCTGGTTGATCTGCGCGATCACCACATCGGACTGGATCTCCTTCAGGAACGACTCGATCAGCGTGGTCTTGCCCGAACCGATCTCTCCGGTGATCACCACGAAGCCGTCGGTGAACCAGATGGTCGACTCCATGTACGCCTTGGCGCGCGCATGCTGTTTCGACAGGTACAGGAACTGCGGGTCCGGGCTCAGGCGGAACGGCAGTTCCTTCAGTTTGAACGGGTCGAGATACATGCGTGTCCGTGCGGCAATGCCGGGGGCAGCCGGCGCTTTGTTGGCTGTTGGGGCGCGGTGACCGTGGGGTGGACCGTGGCTCTCCGATGCGCACGCTGGCCGGAAGATCTTACGGGATGGCTGTCCCGGGCGCCAATCGGGCGAGCAGCCGCCGTGCCCGCAGGTCCCGGGCCCGCGCGCGCGCTTCCACCAGGGTGCAGTGACCGAGCTTGCGGCCGGCGCGCGGCTGTTTACCATAGTCGTGGAAGTGCAGTCCCGGCGTGGCCAGCAGCTCGCGGCGCGGTGGCAGCGTGCCGATCAGGTTGAGCATGGCGCAGTAGCCGCGCGGCCGGGTCGAGCCCAGCGGCAGTCCCAGGATGGCCCGCAGGTGGTTTTCGAACTGACTGGTTTCCGCGCCTTCGATCGTCCAGTGACCGGAGTTGTGCACCCGCGGCGCCATCTCGTTGGCGATGAGTTTGCCGTCGCGCACGAAAAACTCAATCGTCAGGATGCCTGTGTAGCGGAACTGCGCGAGGACGCGCCGCAAATAAGTTGCGGCCAGACGATGCCATCGTGGCGGCCCGTAAGGCGCACGAGTCAGTCGCAGTATGCCTTCTGAGTGCACGTTGCCATTCAACGGATAGATCGCCACTTCACCCGTGCGGCTGCGGGCGCCGATGACCGAAACCTCACAGTCGAACGGGATCCACTCTTCGTACAACAGAGGTACGGACCCCAAGGTTTCCCAGGCTCGCTGAGCGTCTTCACGCGTGCGTACTGGCGCCTGTCCCTTGCCGTCGTAGCCCAGGCGCCGTGTTTTGATTACGGCCGGCAGACCGATATCGCGGACAGCCCGGTCCAGCGTGGCTTGCGAATCCACCGCGCGCCAGCGGGTGGTCGGGATCCCGAGTCGCTCGAACAGACGCTTTTCGCTGACGCGGTCCTGGGCGGCGGCCAGTGCCGGGATCGGCGGGCAGATACGCGCTTTGCCGCGCAAGGCGCGCAGCGCGTCGACCGACACGTTTTCCCAGTCGAATGTCAGGACCTCGGAGCGGGTGGCCAGTTCGGCGAGCAGGGCGTTGTCGGTGAATGCGCCGTTGAGCATCGGCGCTACCTGACCGGCCGGCGCATCGGCCGTGGGGTCCAGGAACAGGAAGTCCAGCCCGAGCGGATAACCCGCCAGGGCAAGCATCCGGCCGAGCTGGCCAGCGCCCACGATGCCGACAGTCATGTGCGGGGAGGGTTCCTGGGATCCGGGTGGTCCAGCACCGCGCGCGTCTGGCGCTCGCGGTAGCTCTCGAGCGCGCTGGCAATGGCCGGGTGGTGGCTGGCCAGAATCGCCGCCGCACACAGAGCGGCGTTGATGGCGCCCGCCGTGCCGATGGCAAACGTGGCCACGGGGATGCCGGCTGGCATCTGCACGATGGACAGCAGGGAGTCCAGGCCGCCCAGAGTCTTGGACTGGACGGGGACCCCAAGCACCGGGAGGCTGGTCTTGGAGGCCGCCATGCCGGGCAGATGAGCCGCGCCGCCGGCACCGGCAATGAGGACCTCCAGTCCGCGCGAGCGGGCGCCAGAGGCGTACTCGAACAGAAGGTCAGGGGTGCGGTGCGCGGAGACGACCCGCACCTCGTGCGGGACTGACAGCTTCTCCAGAAGGTCGGCTGCGGCCTGCATCGTCTCCCAGTCGGAGCTCGAGCCCATGATGATGCCGACCAGCGGTTTCATCCGCCGCATTGTACCGGGCGGGATCGTTCATGGCTCGCCCGCGAACAGGTCACGCAAAGCCCGGAACAGTTCGCGGGACGCCGCGCCTGCGCCGCTGCGCGCCCGCTCGGCCTGGGCTGCACCGATACGTGCCAGCCAGGCGTTGCGATCGAGCCCCGGCCGCCACCGCTCCAGTTCGTCCAGCGCGGCAACCCCCTCCCGCAACAGCCGGTCACGCCAGTCTTCCAGGCGCCGGAAGCGCTCGGCGTCGCGAGCTGCTTGCTTCCCACGCTCCGCCAGTGCCGCCTGGATGGGTTGCGGATCGACGTCCCGCATCAGCTTGCCGATGTACTGCCGTTGGCGCGCTCCGCCGCCACGGCTGGTGATCCGGCGCGCATCGCGAATGGCCTCGGTGAGCGCTTCGGGCAGCTCGAGGGCCACCAGGTCGGCATCCTTCAGGCTGATCAGCGCCTCGCCCAGGTCCTGCAGGGCGTGCGCCGCACGCTTGCGCTCGCTCTTGCTCGGCTTGTCCGCGGCCTCGTCCGTTTCCTCGTGCACCGCCACTGATTCTCCCGATGCCCGCTGCGGTCGGGCAGCGGGCGGCTGGTACAATTCTGCCTGACTTCCCCTTACTCCAGCGGATGTGATGCAAGCGGCGCGCAGCGACGATCCGGGTCTTCCCCAACTGCAGGACGTGGTCAGCTTCGTGCTGCAGGAAGCGGCGCGGCGCGGCGCCTCGCAGGCGGAAGCCGATGCGAGCCTCAACCGGGGACTGAGTGTGTCGGTCCGCCTGGGCGAGGTGGAGACCATCGAGTACCAGCGCGATCGCGGGCTCGGAGTGACCGTGTATTTCGGTCACCGCAAGGGCTCCGCCAGTACCGCCGATCTGGGCATGGATGCCGTGCGCGCGACCGTGGAGAAGGCTTGCACCATCGCGCGCTACACCGCCGAGGACCCGTACTCGGGCCTGGTCGATCCCGAGGCACTGGCGCGCGACATCCCCGATCTGGATCTGGATCACCCCTGGGCGGTGGCTCCCGAAGAGGCGATCGAGCTGGCCCGGCGTGCAGAGGCCGCCGGACTCGCAGTGGACCGGCGCATCACGAATTCGGAAGGGGCCAGCGTCAACACGCACCGTCATGTGGGCGTGTATGGCAACTCGCTGGGCTTCCTCGCTCCTGCGCGCGGCACGAGCCACTCGATCAGCTGCTCGCTCATCGCGCAGCACGATAGCGAGATGCAGCGCGATTACTGGTACACGACCGCGCGCGACCCGGCCGATCTGCTGAGCCCCGAGGTGATCGGCCGTCGTGCGGGTGAACGGGCGGTGGCGCGCCTGGGTTCGCGCAAACTGACCACGCGCAAGGCGCCGGTGGCGTACGCGCCCGAGATGGCTCGCGGCCTGTTCTCGCATTTCATCGCGGCCATCCGCGGCGCAGCCCAGTATCGCAAATCCTCCTTCCTGTTGAATGCGGCGGGCGAGGAGATCTTCCCGGCATTCCTGCAGATGCAGGAGCGGCCGCACATCCTCAAGGCACTCGCCAGCGCCGCGTTCGACGGCGAAGGCGCGGCAACCCACGACCGCGATCTGGTGCGCGATGGGGTGCTGCAGGGTTACGTGCTCGGCAGCTACTCCGCCCGCAAGCTCGGCCTGAAGACGACGGGCAACGCCGGCGGCATCCACAACCTGATCGTGGCGGCTCCCGGCAAGGCGCTCGATGCCGAGAGCTTCCTGCAACGCATGCGCACGGGTCTGCTCGTCACCGAGATGATGGGGCAGGGCGTGAACGGGGTGACGGGTGACTATTCCCGGGGCGCGAGCGGATTCTGGGTGGAGGACGGCGCGATCGTGCACCCGGTGCACGAGGTGACCATCGCGGGCAACCTGCGCCAGATGTATCGCGACATCGCCGCCGTGGGCAGCGATGTTGACACGCGCGGAGCCATCCGCACCGGCTCGGTGCTCATCAGCGAGATGACGATAGCGGGGCAGTGAGCCCGGACGCCCGTGTCAGTGCGGGTCGCCCGGTATCCTCCACCAGATCCCGCAGCGTGAGTTCGCCGCAGCGGTTGCGTCGCAGGTCATCCAGATTGCCGGTCAGGCGATCGATGGACGGCACCGCGAGGTGGCGCGTCACGAAGTGACCGCTGCGCTGATTGCGGGCCATCTCGAGAATCTCGTACACGCTGACACGGCCGATGTCGCGCGCCGGAATGAGTTCATCGTCCGCCGTGACGGTCACGAGACCCGCCTGCTCCAGCGCACTGGCCATCTTGGAGACGGCGATGCCAGGCAGGCCGAGTTCCTCGGACAGGCCGTTCACCGTCCAGCGCGGTCCGCCCGCCAGATGCGCGCCGCCGACGAAGTACATCATGCGCAGGGCGAGCTGCTCGAGCTCCCCGCAGGAGAGCTGCAACTCCTGCAGCCCGAGCCGCAGGTAGGTGGGATTCTGCAGGTAGAACGACAGCTGCGCCCCGGCGAGCAGGATCAGCCAGCCGAAGTAGGTCCACAGCAGGCCGGCCACGATGAACGCGAAGCCGGCATACACGACGGCCAGGCGCGTGGAGTAGACCACGAAGGCCGTGAACATCTTGCCGACCGCCGCCCAGAGTATGCCGCCGGCCAGCGCGCCGATCAGCGCCGGCCGCCAGCGCACCCGAGTGTTGGGAATGAACATGTACATGCCCGTGAAGAACACGGTCACCATCACGTACGGCGCCAGGGACACGGCCCTGCCCGGCAGTCGCTGCAACAGCTGCAACCTGGCGACCGTCTGCACGGGCGCGCTGCCGAGCGCGACCTGCGACAGTCCGATGAATCCCACGAGCAGCAGGGGGCCGACCAGCAACAGCGTCAGATACTCCACGATGCGGCGCGCGAAGCTGCGCGGCTGCTGGACCCGCCACAGGTAGTTGAAGCTGTCCTCGACCTTCTTGATGGTGCCCACGAGGGTCCAGGCCAGCAGCGCGAAGCCCACCGATCCCACCAGTCCGCTGCTCACCCGGCCGGCGAACTGCATCACGCGCGAGGTGAGCTGCTCGGCCGCCTGCGTGCCGACCGGGCGGAAGAACTCGTACACAATGGGTTGCAGCTGGCGGTTGGCGCCGAACACCTTGAGGATGGCGAAGGTGAAGGCCACCAGCGGGATCAGCGACAGCAGCGTTGTGTACACCAGGCCCATGGCGCGCAGGTTGATATCGCCGCGCCACAGATCGCGCAGCACGGCGTAGGGATAACGCAGGACACGGATGGTCAGGCCGAGGAGGCCGGGGCGCGAGCTGGCCGGCCCGAACAGGCAGCGGTCGAGGAATGCCCAGAATCGTACCCACATCGTTGCCGACGGTCCCTTCGGGTTTACCAGCGACCTACAGGGTAACATTGCCCCATGACACGGACCGGCGCATTTCCCGAACGTATCGTCTGCCTGACCGAGGAGACCACCGAGACGCTGTATCTGCTGGAGGAGGACTGGCGCATCGTCGGAATCTCCGGCTTCACGGTGCGTCCGCCGCGCGCGCGGCGCGAGAAGCCGCGGGTGTCTGCATTCACGAGCGCGAAGATCGACCGGATCCTGGCGCTCGAGCCCGATCTGGTGCTCGGCTTCTCGGACCTGCAGGCCGACATCGCCGCGCAACTGGTGCGGACCGGCATCGAGGTCCATGTGTTCAATCAGCGCAGCGTGGCGCAGATCCTGCGTTGCATCCGCAGCCTGGGCGGGATGATCGGCTGCGAGGCGAAAACGGCGCGCCTGGTCGAGCAGCTGACCGCGGGGCTGGCGGCGGTGCGCGCGCGGGCCGCGGGCCTGCGCCGGCGACCGCGGGTCTACTTCGAGGAATGGGACGAGCCGCCCATCTCCTGTATCCGCTGGGTGTCCGAGTTGATCGCACTGGCGGGCGGCGAGGAGTGTTTCCCCGAGCTGGCGGTCAAGCCGCTCGGCCGCGACCGGATCGTGGCCGATCCGCATGAGATCGTGCGCCGTGCGCCTGACATCGTGCTCGGGTCCTGGTGCGGCAAGAAGTTCCAGCCGGGGAGCGTCGCGGCGCGGTCGGGCTGGAGCGAGATGCCGGCGGTGCGAGGCGGGTTCGTGCGCGAGATCAAGTCGGCGCTCATTCTGCAGCCGGGTCCGGCTGCGCTCACCGAGGGCGTGCAGGCGATCCAGCAGGTGATTCTCGAGTGGGAGGCGGCCACGGCCTAGCCGCTGCCGCCATCCTGGCGCGCACGGTGCGTGAGCGCGAATCTGTTGGGCGCTGCTGAGCCGTGCGGGCCCGAACCCGTCATCGCTTGCGAGTGGACGCTCCGATGTTGGAGCGCCAGCGGGACGGGTCAGATGCCGCGGCGCTCGCGGATCAGCTCGTACGCCTCGATGACCTGCTGCGTGCGCTGCTTGGCGTGCTCAATCATGGACTCGGGCAGCCCGTTGGCCTTGAGCTTGTCGGGATGATGCCGGCTGAGCTGGCGGCGGTAGGCCTTGACGATCTCATCGCTGCTCGCCGAGGAGTTGATTTCGAGCACGCTGTAGGCCTGGCGCAGCTGCTCGGCGCCGTTGTCGCGCGCCGGCTCGTTGCGAAAGCTGCCGCTGCGGATGCGCAGCACCGCCTCGATCTGCGCCAGCTCCACGGTGGAGACGCCCAGGCGCGTGGCGATGCGACCGAGCAGGACACGCGCCGGACCTTCGAGATTGTTGCCCCCGAGCGCGGCACGCACCTGGATCTCCAGGAACACGCGGGCCAGGCCCGGCCGACCCTGGCAGGCCCTGGCCAGGGAGGCCAGCTCGACTCCCAGGTTGAATTCAGGCTGCTTGCCGTCGGTGAAGTATTCGATCGCCGCGCGTACCTGCGGCGGACTCAGGCGCAGTTCGGTCATGACGGCGCGCGCGGCCGCGATCTCGCTTTCGGATACCCGGCCGTCGGACTTGGCCACGTGTCCCATGACGCGAAAGGCGGAGCGGAAGAACTGATCGCCGACCGCCGTGGCCTGGGCGCCGTCGAGCTGCGGATCATCCCCGGGCCGGCTGGAATACTGGTCGAACTGGTGACCCAGAAACACACCCAGGGCCGCGCCTATGGGCCCCAGGGCGAGCAGGCCGATGGCCCCGCCGACGACTTTCCCAGCGAATTTCATGCGCTGCTATAGTACCAAGCCCCGCGGCCGCCCCTGGCGCGCGTACGTCACATCGCAGCCATGCCACCCCCAACCGTCTACCGTACGGCCCTGCGCGGCCTCGAGAAGATCCACGAAGGCAAGGTGCGGGACATCTATGCCGTCGATGCGCAGACCATGCTGATCGTGACGACCGATCGCCTGTCCGCCTTCGACGTGGTGCTGCCCGATCCGATTCCCGGCAAGGGCCACGTGCTGAATGAGATCTCGGGCTTCTGGTTCGGCCAGACCCGTCACCTGGTGCCGAATCACCTGACCGGACGTTCGATCGAGAGCATCGTCAGCGATCCCGAGGAGCGCGCGATGCTGGCCGGACGCACCGTGATCGTGCGCCGCCTGAAGGCGCTGCCCATCGAAGCGGTGGTGCGCGGCTACCTGATCGGATCGGGATGGAAGGACTACCAGAAGACCGGCGCCCTGTGTGGCATCGAGCTGCCACGCGATCTGCAGCAGGCGCAGCGTCTGCCTACGCCGCTGTTCACGCCAGCGACCAAAGCGGCGCCCGGGCATCACGATGAAAATATTCCTTTCGCGGAGATGGAGAAGACGGTTGGGGCCGCGCTTGCGGCAAGCGTGCGCTCGACCGCCATCGCGATTTACGAGTACGCCGCGGCTCACGCGCGAAATCGCGGCATCATCATCGCCGACACGAAGTTCGAGTTCGGAGTGGACGAGGCAGGACGGCTCACGCTGATCGACGAGGTGCTGACGCCGGATTCATCGCGTTTCTGGCCCGCGGACTCCTATCGCGTGGGAACCAGTCCGCCGAGCTTCGACAAGCAGTTCGTGCGCGACTACCTGGAGACGCTCGACTGGAACAAGAAGGCGCCCGGCCCGCGGCTGCCGCCCGAGATCATTGCGCGCACGAGCGAGAACTACCGTGCGGCGCTCGCTCGACTGACCGGACCTGCAACCAACACTGGAACCGGATGAGTATGCAGACACCCTGGATTGCTCCCTCGATCCTGTCTGCTGACTTCGCCCGTCTCGGCGAGCAAGTGGATGCCGTGTTGCGCGCCGGTGCCGACGTCGTGCATTTCGACGTCATGGACAATCACTACGTGCCCAATCTCACGATCGGACCGCTGATCTGCGAGGCGTTGCGCAAGTACGGCGTGCAGGCGCCGATCGACGTGCATCTGATGGTGAGTCCGGTCGACCGCATCGTGCCGGATTTCGCCGCCGCCGGCGCCACCTACATCTCGTTCCATCCCGAGGCCACGCAGCACATCGATCGCACCATCGAGCTGATCCGCGAGCACGGTTGCAAGCCCGGCCTGGTGTTCAATCCCGCCACGCCGCTGGAGTATCTGGACTACACACTGGAGAAGCTCGACCTGGTGCTCATCATGTCGGTGAACCCGGGCTTCGGCGGTCAGAAGTTCATTCCGTCGGCTTTGCGCAAACTGGCGGAGGCGCGCGCACGGATCGATCGGTCGGGACGCCCGGTGCGCCTGGAGATCGACGGCGGCGTCAAGGTGGACAACATCCAGTCGATCGCGCGGGCAGGAGCCGACACCTTCGTGGCGGGCTCGGCGATCTTCGGCAGCAAGGATTACACGCAGACGATCCAGGCAATGCGCGCCCAGATCGCATCCGCCCGCTCCTAGTCTTCGTCGTCCTCGTCATCATCATCGTCGTCGTCCATGTCGACGTGTGAGGACGTCTTTGCGGCAGCGGTCGCCGACTTCGCTGGAACGATGACCGGGCGAGTCTTCATCTTCGGGCGGGCATTGAACACCACGATGGTCTTGCCCGTGGCGCGCAGCAGTCCCTGTTCCTCGAGCACCTTGAGCACGCGGCCCGCCATTTCACGTGAGCAGCCGACCAGTCGCGACAGCTCCTGCCGGCTGACCTTGATCTGCATACCCTCGGGATGGGTCATGGCGTCCGGTTCGCCGCACAGGTCCATGATCGCGTGCGCAACGCGTCCGGTCACATCGACGAAGGCCAGATCACCGAGCTTGCGATTGGTCCGGTCGAGGCGCGTGGCCAGCTGGGTCGCCAGCTCGAAGATCAGTCCGGGGCTCTCGGCCGCGATCTGCCGGAAGCGCGGGTAGGTCATTTCCGCCAGTTCGCACTGGTTGCGGGTCCGTACCCAGGCGCTGCGGGTGGGCTGCTCGTAGAACAGGCCCATCTCGCCGAAGAACTGGCCGCGGTTGAGGTAGGCCAGCACCATTTCGTTGCCTTCCTCGTCCTCGATCATCACTTCCACCGAGCCGCTGATGATGTAGTACAGGACATCGGGCAGATCGCCTGCATGGATCACTACCGTCTTGGACGGCACGGTGCGAATGCGGCAGTAGCTGAGGAACCGGTTGATAGCCGGAATATCGCTCAACGGCTTGATGTTTTCTTCCATCACGGCTCCCCGAGTGTCCCCTGCAGGCGGCGGCCCGCTTTTTTATACATATGTCTGGATAACTGCAAGCGCAGTACGCGCTGCAGCGCCGGTTGCACCCTCAAATCCAGTACGCCAAGGTGGTCATGATGCGTGCCGTGCCGCGCATGAGCGCGGGCACCGGTGGGGGCAGGTCCACGGCCCCGGCGTGCCGGGCTGCCTGACCATGCTCCACTTCATCCTGCCGCATCGCCTGCAGTATGGCACGGCTGCGCGCATCCTCGGTCGGCAACCGGGCGAGATGCTCATCGAGATGCCCCTCCACCTGCCGCTCGGTCTCCACCACGAAGCCGAGACTGGGGCCATCGCCGGCGAGCGCGGCGAGCGCGCCGATCGCGAAGGAGCCGCAATACCACAGCGGATTGAGCAGGCTGGGGCGCGAATCCAGCTCGCGCAGCCGGCTCTCGCACCAGGCCAGGTGATCGGATTCCTCCCGGGCGGCCCGCAGCAGCAGCTCGCGCGTGGCGGCCGAGCGGGCCATCGCCGCCTGGCCGTGATACAGGGCCTGGGCTGCCACCTCGCCGGCATGATTGACCCGCATCAGTGCTGCGGCATGCCGCCGGGATGGCGGGGAGACGGGCTCGGCGCCCGGTTGCGGGGGGGTGCCGGGAACGGGGCGGGCGGCCTGCGCCGGGGCAAAAAGTGCCCGGAGCGCCCGGTCCGCGGCCGCAATCAGGGGATCCAGGGGGTATCCTGGCTCGGAAGGCTCCATCGACTCCATTATAAGCAGTGCCGCGGCCCCCCATAAGCGGCACCGGCAGGCGAGCGTGCGGTGCGGCTTTGCATTGGGGGAGCCCGTTGAGTACACTTCCCCGCCTTTTTTCGGCCCCCCACTGCAGGGCCGGCCGGACCTTCGCGGCAACGCCGCGACCTAAACGAATACCGTGACTCACATGAACGAGCAAGCCATTCCGACCAAAACCGTGTTTGCGAACTCCGGCACCGTGCGGGGCGACTGGTATCTGGTGGATGCCAGCGGCAAGACCCTCGGCCGCCTCGCGTCCCAGATCGCGCACCGCCTCAAGGGCAAGCACAAGGCCGACTACAGCCCGCACGTGGACATGGGCGATCACATCGTGGTGATCAATGCGCAGAGGATCCGGGTCACGGGCCGTAAGCTCACCGACAAGATCTACTACCACCACACCGGCTACATCGGTGGCATCAAGTCGATCGCGCTGCAGAAGCTGCTGAACGAGCATCCCGAGCGGGCCATCGAGTTCGCGGTCAAGGGCATGCTGCCGAAGAATCCGCTC
>DATKLO010000300.1:0-3495 GCA_035542375.1 Steroidobacteraceae bacterium
CGAGGCACTGGAGCGGTCCATCGAGTCGGTCGCCGCGAGGCTCGGCCAGGCAGGCGAGGCCCCGGGCCGCGATGAGGCCATCCAGGCGCTTGCCACCATGGTGGGCGCGCTGGTGCTGGCACGCACCGCCGCAACTCCCCGGTTGCGCGACGAGATCCTGGGCGCGGCCCGGAACAAGTTGCTCGAGATGCCGCGCAAGTGAGCCAGCGGCAAGCTTATGCGGCGCCGATAGTCGACATCGACTCGCCCTCGTCGGCCAATTGGAGTGAGCCGGGTGCTGCGTCGGTGCCGATGCCGTGAGCTGATGACTCGTCAGATTCTCAGCTGGCTCACGCAACGAGCGGTAGAACCAGGTCACCCGCATAAGGTTCGAATCCCCGTGGGGACGCCAAGCTGATATAACCCTGATCGATCAAGCCGTTCAGTCGAAGCTCCCAGCGTAAACGGTATCCGCGCTCGCCAACCGGCTCGAAACGGATACGCCCGACCAGTAGTTTGCGCAGTGCCCGACGCGCTCGTGTCACGTCCGACAGCAACACCTCGTTGAGTTGCGGCAAGAAATCTCTACCCCGCGTGCCGTGGCTGCCAGGTGCGCTGCGGGGCTCTCCAGTCGATGCCCTCGAGCAGCATGGACAGCTGCGCTGCGCTCAGGCACACGCTGCCGCTATCGGTCTGCCGCCAAACGAACCTGCCTCTCTCAAGGCGTTTGATGTATAGATTCAACCCATCCCCGCTCCACCACAGCAGTTTGACCAGATCGCCGCGGCGTCCCCGGAAGACGAACACGTGACCGGAGAATGGGCTCTGCTCCAGCGTGGTCTGCACCTGCACTGCCAGCGAGTCCATCCCGCGGCGCATGTCGGTCACGCCTGCCGCCAGCCACACCCGGGTACCCCTTGGCAGCGGATTCATCGCTGCGAGAGCGCGTCGACTACAACACGCAGGGCCGCCAGATCAACGGCCCGGTGAGCCGCACGCGCCCCAGCGGCAGATCGATCTCGATCACCCCACAGGCCGCGGCCGGTGGCCCACTGCGTTGTGAACCTGCGCTCGACGCGCGCACCGGGGCCTCGACTGCCGCGCGCTCAAGCTCCGTCAGCGTGACCGGCAGCGACCCCGCTGCGGCCTCAGCCCTCGAGCAGGCAAGCTCTCGCAGGTGATGGCGGCGCCACTTGAGTGGGATATTCGCGCTGAGCCGACCTTACGCTCTAGCCACGACACTCGAGGTCGCGGAGCACAAAGGAGATTCATTCTTCGCCCCACCGTAGAGCCCCGACGAGCACGCAGCAGCAGCATGGTCAGAACCAGGGCCCCGGACAAGTGGTTGCTCGAGATTGACTTAAGTCAAGACCGTGGTCCATCGCCGGCGTCAGACTGCGCCCCAGCGTGTACAGGGTAGCCGTAGGCGAGGAAGGGTGCGTCGTCGCCATGCGGTACCAGGGCACGCGAAAGCTTCCGAGGGTGCGAAGTTGCGAGCCAGATCCGTGCAGCGCGACGGATGCTTGGGTGCGACAACGGCCGCCTTCTGACAATGCCAATCGCGGGGTGCTAACAAGGAGCGAAGGATGCCAAAAGGATCAAGGATGGACGCGGACTTACGTCTCGATAACAGCAGAACCACGCGCCGCAGGGTTCTGATTGCGGGTGCGGTGGGGTCGGTCGCGGTCCTGACTCTCGGCGTCGGTCGGGTCTTCGCGGCCGATAAGCCGAAAGTCGGTTTGGTGATGAAGTCGCTGGCCAACGAGTTCTTCAAGCAGATGCAAGCCGGCGCCGAGAAACACGCGGCGAAGAACGCGGACAAGTTCTCGTTCAAAGCCGTCGGCATGAAGGATGAGCGCGATTTCGCCGCCCAAGTCGATGCTATCGAGAATTTCGTCACGCAGAAGTACGACATCATCGTGGTCGCGCCGGCCGACTCCAAGGCCATGGTGACCCCGCTGGCCAAAGCGGTGAAAGCCGGCGTGCACGTGATCAACATCGATGTCGAACTGGACAAGGAAGCCAAGAAGGCGGCCGGGATCGACTTAGCATTCTTCGGTCCCGACAACCGGGCCGGCGCGAAACTGGCGGGCGACTACCTGGCGAAGACGCTCGGGCCGGGCGGCAAGGTCGTCATTCTCGAGGGCAATCCGGAAGCCGACAACGCTCGGCAACGCAAGAAGGGCTTCGACGATTCAGTAGCTCAGGGCAAGCTCAAGCTGCTGGACAGCAAGACGGCGCATTGGGAAACCGAGGAAGCCAACACGTTGATGACCAACTTCCTGACCCAGTATCCCGATATCCAGGGGGTCATGGCGGCAAATGACTCGATGGCGCTCGGCGTGGTCAAGGCCCTCGATGCCGCAGGCAAGAGCGGAAAGATCAAGGTCGTCGGCTTCGACAACATTCCTGCCGTTCAGCCGCTCATCAAGGCGGGGAAGATGCTCGCGACAGTCGAGCAGTATGGTGCCGAAATGGCAGCCCTCGGGATCGACTACGGTCTGCGGGAGCTGGCCGGAGAAAAATTCACCGGATGGATCAAGACGCCTGTCAAGCTGATTGCTGCCAAGGATCTCAAGTGATCGCGCCGTCGTCCACGGCATGAAACGAGGGCGCGATCGTTCCGCGCCCTTGCTGAGTTGTCCTGAATTCCCCCTGACCAGCGTGCCGCTAGCGCGGTCCTGCCGCGTTCGCGCGCGCGATAATAGTCGACGGGACGAGGGAAGGGCGCGGGTCACTGCGCGGCGCGGCCGAGCTGTCCCGGACTCGCCGGATGGCCAGCTTGCCGAGAGTACGGTACGGCTGCGCATGCGTGGGATAGGCGTCGGCAGTGGGAAGAGGGGAGCGCGGGTGGAGCAACCGGAGCATGGATGCGAAGCCGGTTCTGCGCCGGCCGGGTCCGGCCAGCGCTGGAGGCTTGGTTCTTCCGACGCCGGCGGCGCATCCAGCGACGCGGCGCGCCCGCCGTGCCAGCCACGACGCGGGTAGCATCGCGTTTCATCCGCAAACCCTGGTGGCATAGTCGCGATGGTCGCTGCGCCGGATACAAGCGAGGGGCCCATTCTGGAGCTGAACCGCGTCGGAAAGCGCTTCCCCGGGGTGGTGGCGCTGCATGATGTGTCCCTCGGGATCGGGCGGGGCGAAGCGCACGTGCTGCTTGGAGAGAATGGCGCGGGCAAATCGACTCTGATCAACCTCCTCGCCGGAATCTATGTGGCCGACGAGGGGAGCATGGTGTTCGACGGCAAGCCGTATCGGCCGCGCACGCCCACCGACGCCTATCGCGCTGGCATCCGGGTCGTGCACCAGGAGCTGAACCTGCTCTCGCACATGACGGTGGCGGAAAACCTGCTGTTCGAGAGGCTGCCGCAGCGACATGGGCTGGTGAACTATGCGGAAATGAACAGCCGGGCAGCAGCCTTGCTGCGGCAGGTCGACTTGGACATTGCGCCGTCTACCCCGGTCGAGAACCTCGGGGTGGCGCAGACGCAACTGGTGGAGATCGCCAAGGCGCTC
>DATKLO010000301.1:0-13779 GCA_035542375.1 Steroidobacteraceae bacterium
CCCGTGACCCAGGTCGCCGAAGTCCGTATCTGGGGGCGCCTTCTCGGAGCTGTAGCCCTGGGGGACGGGCAACAGGTTGCGAGCTTTGAGTACAGCCCGGAGTTCATTGCCTCCGGGCTCGAGCTCTCCCCACTCACGATGCGGCTTTCCAACACCGTGTATCGGTTTCCGGAGCTATCGAGAGAAACCTTTCACGGCCTCCCGGGGCTTCTCGCTGATTCACTCCCCGACCGGTTTGGTAACGCGCTGATCGATGCCTGGCTTGCACTCCAAGGGCGCTCACCCGCAAGCTTTGGCCCCATCGAGCGCCTCTGCTACATCGGCTCCCGCGGGATGGGGGCGCTCGAGTTTCGGCCGGTGTTGGGTCCTCGGGCCCGAAAGAGCGAGAAGGTGCACCTGGAGGCCCTCGTGGAGCTTGCCTCCGAGGTCTTGAAGCACCGTCACGACCTCCAAGCTTCTTTCGCTCCGGGATCGGTGCACGAGGGGCTGGCTGAAATCCTGCGCGTCGGCACCTCCGCCGGTGGCGCGCGCCCGAAAGCGCTCATCGCCTGGAACCCCGACACGAATGAAGTGCGGTCGGGCCAGGTTCAGGCTCCAGAGGGCTTCTCGTACTGGCTGCTCAAATTCGACGGCGTGGAGGAGGCCGGTGACCGGGGCTTGAAGGACCCCAAGGGCTACACACGCGCGGAATACGCCTACAGCCTCATGGCCAAAGCGGCCGGGATCGAGATGACCGAGTGCAGACTGCTGGAAGAAGGCCCTCGGAAGCACTTCATGACGAAACGTTTCGACCGTACGGCAGACGGCGGGAAGATCCACATGCAGACTTTAGGCGCCCTCGCCCACCTGGACTACAACCAGCCGCGCGCGAACTCTTACGAGCAGGCGTTCCAGGTGCTACGAGAGCTTGGATTCGCAGCGGCCTCCCGCGAAGCGCTCTACCGGCGGTGCGTGTTCAATCTGATTGCGCGCAACCAGGATGATCACGTCAAGAACATCGCCTTCCTCATGGACCGCCAGGGCCGCTGGAGCTTATCTCCAGCGTATGACCTCTCTTATGCGAACGTTCCGGGCAATCGCTGGATGAGCGCACACCAGATGAGTGTGAACGGGAAGTTCGATGACTTCACGGAGAAAGATCTGATGGCGCTTGCCGATACCGCGAGCCTCGCCGCGAGCACAGCGACCTCCATCATCAAGGACGTCGGGCAGGCGGTCGCCCGGTGGGATGAATTCGCGCGCGAGGCCGGCGCGCCGGAAGCTTACGCACGTCAAATCAAAGCCGATCGTCGGCTTCACCTTGCGGGGCTATGACAACCCACGACTTTAATTCCCGCGAAGCGACTCTAATTCGCAGGAATCGACTTCAATTCCGACATACGCCATTGCCTCACTCGGACTGCGCCCTACTCCACCGTCACGCTCTTGGCGAGATTGCGCGGCTGATCGACGTCCGTGCCCTTGAGGATGGCGACGTGATACGCCAACAGCTGTAGTGGCACGGTGTAGACGACGGGCGCCTGGAAGTACGTGACGTGCTTGGGCATCTCGATGACCGTGACACCATCGCTCGGATGAATGTCGGCTTCGGGGTCGGCGAACACGATCAGCTCACCGCCGCGGGCGCGAACTTCCATCAGGTTGGATTTCAGCTTCTCCAGCAGATCGTTGTTGGGCGCCACGGTGATGACGGGCATCGTCGCGTCCACGAGTGCGAGCGGACCGTGCTTGAGCTCGCCCGCCGGATAACCCTCGGCATGGATGTAGGAGATTTCCTTCAGCTTCAGGGCGCCTTCCATGGCGATCGGGAACAGGGCGCCGCGGCCGAGGAACAGCGCGTGCTGCTTGTCGGCGAAGCGCTCGGCGAGCTTGTGGATGATCGGATCGAGTTCGAGGGTCTTCTCGACGAGGCCGGGCAACTCGATGAGGCGCGACACCAGGCCGCGCTCGCGTTCGACATCCGCGCCGTTATGCCGGGCCAGCGCGATGACCAGCATGTCCAGTGCGGCGAGCTGGGTGGTGAAAGCCTTCGTGGAAGCGACGCCGATCTCAGGCCCCGCGCGGGTCAACATGACCAGCTCGGATTCACGTACGAGGGAGCTCTCCGGCACGTTGCAGATCGACAGCGTGGAGAGATAGCCCGACTGCTTGGCCAGGCGCAGCGCGGCCAGCGTATCGGCCGTCTCACCCGATTGCGAAATGGTGACGAACAGCGAGTTCGGCGGCACGAGCGGACTTCGGTAGCGATACTCGCTCGCGATGTCCACCGAACACTGGCACTTGCAGATCTGCTCGATGTAATAGCGGGCGACAGCGGCGGCGTGGTAGCTCGTGCCGCATGCGACGATGTGTACGTTGCGCGTTCGCTTGAACACCTCGGTAGCCGCAGGACCAAAGGCGGCTTCCAGCAAGCGGCCATTGGCGACACGTTCCTGCAGGGTGTTGGCCAAGGCGCGTGGCTGCTCGTGGATCTCCTTGAGCATGAAGTGCCGGTAGGGGCCTTTCTCGGCGGCATCCGCCGAGAGCTCGCTCTCGGTGACGGGCCGGTCGACGTTGTTACCGTTCTTGTCGATGACGCGAACGCTCTTGCGGCGGATCTCCGCGACGTCTCCTTCCTCCAGGAAGATGAACCGGCGTGTCACGGGCAGGAGCGCCGCGACGTCGGAAGCGACGAAGTTTTCCTCGACCCCCAGGCCGATGACAACAGGACAACCTTCGCGGGCCAGGATGAGGCGATCAGGGTCATGTTCGCTCACGACGGCCAGCGCGTAGGCGCCTTCGAGCTCGGCCACCGTAGCGCGCACCGCCTTGAACAGATCCTTGACCGTCTGAAGGTGATGGTGAATGCGGTGAGCGATGACTTCCGTATCGGTTTCGGAAGCGAACTGATAGCCGTGTTTGCTCAGGTCCTCGCGCAGCTCCTCGTGATTCTCGATGATGCCGTTGTGGACGATCGCAAGACCGTCACGGGAGATATGCGGGTGCGCGTTGCGCTCGCTCGGGATGCCATGGGTGGCCCAACGCGTGTGGGCGATGCCGATCTTGCCGCTGGTGGGTGACTGGTCGAGTGCTTCATCCAGCATTCGGACTTTGCCGACGGTACGCAGGCGCTTCAGGTGCTGGGTCCCGTTCAGAACCGCCAGACCGGCGGAGTCGTAGCCGCGATACTCGAGTCTGCGCAGTCCCTCCATCAGGACAGGGACGATGTTCCGCTCCGCGATCGCTCCGACAATTCCGCACATACCCTGACTGCACCTCTGCTGGCCGGCGCCCCCTTTCGGGAGCGAAGCTGGTCTTGAAGTTTGCCTGAAACAGGAGGGAGGCGCTGCGCCGCCGGCCGCACTCCCGCAGGATTTCGACTTAACGCCCCAGGGCGGCCAGGATGGCGCCTAAGTCATTGAATCAACGGGGATAAGGACCGGATCTCAGATGGCCAGGAACACCGAGACGGCGGCCAGCACGCCCACGCCCAGGCTGACCCGGTCGCGCAGCGCATAGACCACCGGATCGTCGTGCATGCCCCCGCGATGGGCCGTCATCCAGACCCGGCTGATCCAGTAGAGCATGAGGACGCAGAGCATCCAGATGACCTTGGGATGGCGGTAGAGCGCCTGGATGTCGGGGGAATTGATGTACAGCGCCAGCACGAGAACGCTCAGGTATCCGGCGGCCGTACCGAAGCTCTGCAGGACCGCCAGGTCCTCCACGCGGTAGCCGCGTCCCAGTGCCTGCAACCGCTGCTGGCGCCGCAGAGCCTCGAGCTCGGCGTACCGCTTGACGAAGGCGAGACTGAGAAACAGGAAGACAGCAAACAGCAGCAACCAGAACGACAGCGCGATGCCGGCCGCGCTGGCGCCCGCGATGATCCGCAGCGTGTATAACCCGGCGAGCGCCACCGCATCGATCAACAGGAAGCGCTTCAACACGAGCGAGTAACCGCCTGTGAGCACCAGATAGGCACCCAGAGCGAGCGCAAAGCGGACTGGCAGAGTCACGGCTACCGCGACGCCGGCGCCCAACAGCCCCAGCATCAACAGCAGTCCCGCGGCGATGGACAGTTCACCGGCGGCAAACGGGCGGCGGCATTTGCGCGGATGGGCCCGATCGGCTTCCAGGTCGAGCAGATCATTGACCACATAAACGGCCGAGGCGCACAGGCAGAACGCCACGAAGCCGCGCAGTCCGGCCAGCCATACCAGCATGTCCGTGGCGCGATGGGCAGCGAGCAGCGGCACGAACACGAGCACGTTCTTCGACCACTGGTGAGGCCGAAGGGCGCGCCAGACGGCGGCGAGGTGCTCTCTCGGACCCGCGAAGGTACGAAACAGAGCCGTGCGTCCCTTCGCATCGCGCTCCAGCGCAGCGCTCGCGCTGACCACTATGGCGCCGCGTGCGTGACTCCAGGTCTCCAGATCGCGGCGTTCGTTGCCGCAGTAATCAAAACCGCGCTCACCGAAATGCTGGACGAGCTGGTCCGCCTTGCGGCGTCCGGCCAGGTTGGTACGCGCATCACTCGCGATGACGCCATCGAAGATTCCGAGATGACTGGCGACGGCCGCTGCCTGCTTCTCATTCGCGGCCGTACACAGCCAGAGTTCGCGGCCATCACGCCGCTCACTACGCAACCAGGCAAGGAACTCCCGGTTGTAGGGCAGCACCGCTGCATTGGGGATGGCGCGCGCCGCGACCTCGGCCTTCAGGACCGCGCGGCCCCGGATCAGCCAGTAGAAGGCCAGCAGGAGGTAGAACGGGTTGCGTTTGAGCAGGATCAGCAGGGATTCGGCCAGCAGATCGGTCTGGATCAACGTGCCGTCCAGATCGACACATAGCGGCGGTACGAGTCGGCGGGCGTTCGCTACCACGGGAGTGCCGCCGTCAGGTTGCGTTGCCGGAGAATCAGTACCGACACCCAGCCGATACCGACTGCAAGCCACAGCGTCACCAGCCGGCAGGCCACGGTGATCAGGATCGCCTCGGGCAGTTGATAGCCCTGTGCGACCAACAGCGCCGTCATGACGGCCTCGGTCGTGCCCAGACCTCCCGGCAGGAACGACACCGCGCCCGCCATGACGGCAACCGCGTAGATCCCCACAGCGACCGGAATATCCAGCTGGACCGTCTGGAACAACCCGCCGATCACGAAGAGCCCGATGCCCTCCAGACCCCAGGCGATCAGACTCAGACACAGGCCGCTGATGAGCACTTCCAGTCGCAAGAGATTGCGGGAAGCGGACAGGGCGCGGACAACTGCGCGCAGGAACCGGCCCACACCGGTCGGCGCCCGCATGCCTGGCTGCGCAGGCTGATCAAGGCGCCGATGCAGAGCGCTCCAGGGATACACGGCCAACATGAAGAGCACTGAACCCACGGCAGCCAGGGTCACCCAGATGATGACACTGTAGTGAGGCACTGCGGTGAGAATGGCTGCGGCGAGTACGACCATGGCCACGCAGTCCATGAGGCGCTCCACGAAGAACGCACCGGCGATATCCGCCACCGGAATACCGGCTTCAGCGTAATACCGCGCGCGTGCCATCTCGCCCATCTTCCCGGGCGAGAGCGTGAAGGCGAATCCCGACAGGTAGGTGAGCGCCGTGAATCCGGCCGGCAGCCAGTGTCCCAGCCTGATCAGATAAGCGCGCCAGCGTACGACCCTGAACGCGTAGTTACCCAACGACAGCACCGCGGCCAGAACCACGAGATCCCAGGAATGCCGCAGTGGAGCAAGGGACAGCTGCGCGAGGTCGCCTCGCAGGGCCGCGACACAGGCCAGAAGGAAGGCGACCACGAGTGAGAACATCAGAAGGCGGGCGACGCGGGGCATGTTCAGGTGGAACGCGCGTTGAGTCGCGCCAGGATCGTTCGGGCGTCTTCCGCGCCAGAGAAATCGGAGGTTCCCGACAGAGCGGTTTCCAGATTGCTGCGCGCCCGGTCGCGCTGCCCCAGACGCAGCTCGGCCATGGCCAGGTGATAACGGATCACCTTGGAGTCCGGCGCGTGCTCGACCGCTCGCTCCAGGACGGGCAGCGCGTCCTGGAACTCCCCGCGCTTGAAGTGCACCCAGCCGGCGGTGTCGAGCATCGAGCTGTTGTTCGACAGCGTGAAGGCTGAAGTCAGGTCCCGGGCCCGGTCCAGACTCGCCTGGTCGGTACGATAGGTCACCAGCAGCATGGCCAGATTGTTGGCGGCAAGCTGTTGCAACTGCGGAGTGTTGCGGTAGAGATCGTCATAGCGCGCTATGGCATCGTTCACGCGCCCCTGTTTCTCGTACAGTGCCGCCAACTCGACGGCGACCCGCGATTCAGTCGGTGCGAGGCGCAACGCCGTCTCGTATTCCGCGATGGCTCCGGGCAGATCGCCCGAGGCGGTGTGCACCAGCGCCAGGTTGCGATGTGACTGCCACTCCTGCGGGTTCACCGCACAAGCGCGAGCGAGGGCCTCGATGGCGTGCGCGTAATCCTTGCGCCCCATGTACAGCTCGCCCAGAAGATTCAGGAGACCGGCATTGGACGGGTCCGCTGTGGACGCCGCCTGCACACGGGCCACGGCAGCATCGGAAGCGCCGCGTGCCACTTCGACCCGCACCAGCGCGCTCAGGATGTCCAATGCCTTCGGCTGCAGCTTCAGCGCGCTCTCCAGCTCCTTCTGGCTCTCTTCCAGATGCTTCTGCTGACCGGCGATCAACCCCGCGAACAGATAGCCCGCGGCGGAATCGGGCTGGCGATGCTTGAGATCCTCTGCCGCGTCGCGCGCGGCCGCGTAATCCTTTTGCGACAGATAGGCGCGGATCAGCGACTCGCGCGTGGCAATATCGTCCGGTGCGTGATTCACCGCTTCCTGCAGCAGAGTGACCGCCTCGGAGCCACGGTCGGTCTGCAACAGAAGCTGGGCCAGTTCCAGGCGGACAGCGATATCATTGGGCGCCGACTTCATTGCTGCACGAAGTGCTTCTTCCGCCAGTGCGGGCTGACCCTTCTCCTGATAGGCGCGCGCCAGTGTCCGTTGCAGTGGCACGGAGTTGGGTTGATCGCGCAAGACCGCGCGCAGGTCGCCAATCGCGCCCGTCGCATCGTGATCGCGCAGGGCCAGTGTGGCCCTGAGGATCAGAGCGTCATCGTCGCGCGGGTTCTTCCGAAGGACTTCGCCGATCAGCACGCGCGCGCGATCCAGATGATTGCGCGTGACCTCGAGGGCAGCGATCCGGTCGCGGGCGACCAATCCCTTGGCACCGGTTCCGTCCCGTGCGATGACTTCCTGGTATGCCGCGATCGCCTCTTCGGTGGCAGCGGTTCTCTGCAAGAGTGTGCCGAGCCCGAGGCGCAGATCGAGATTATCAGGTTCGCGTGCGATGAACTCCCGGAGTGTCTTCTCGCCCTGTTCGCGCGAGCGCTGCGCCGCGATGAGGTCCACCAGGATGAGCTTTGCCTCGTTGAGGCGCGCGGCGTCCTGCAACTGCGCGAAGGCCGTTACGGCATCCTCCAGCACCTTCTGGGCCGCGTCGGGTTGACTCGCGCGGACCAGATGCATCGCCAGCTGTGACCGCGCCGACAGGTCATCGGGCTTGAGCACGATGATCTGGCGCATCTGTTCCTCGGCCCTGTCCGGCTGCGCATTCGCCAGATAGAGGTTTGCGAGAACCTCGCGCAGTTGCGTGGACGAGGGCACCTGGTTCACCGCGCCGCTGACGAGCGCGATGGCCTTCGCAGAGTCCCGCTGGCCCACGTAGAGCGCCGCGAGAATCGCGATCGCATTCTCATTGGTGGGTGCCAGCTGCACGGCCCGCTCGGCGTCCACCAGGGCCTTCGTGTCGTCTTTCTGCTGGTGACGGGCAGCCGCACGAACGGCCAGCAGGTCAGGATTGTCCGGGTGGGTTGTCAGACCGGGCGCGACGGCTTCCAGCGCGGCCTTGCCCGCGCCCGCAAACACCAACAGCTTGCCGAGATTGGCGCGGGCCGGATCGTAGCCGGCATCGGCCTCGATGGCCGCCTGGTACAACCCAAGGGCCTCGCGCAGGTTGCCGCGCAGCTCGGCCACGCGACCCTCGAGATAGAGCGCTTCGGGACTGCGCGGCTGGATCTGCACCGCGTTGCGGAACTCGACGCCGGCCTTCTCGGTATGGCCCGCCGCGAGAAAGTCCTTGCCCTTTTGCAGGTGACTCTCATAACGCGCCCGCGCACCACCGCACCCCGCCACGCAGGCCGCGACCAGCACGCCCAGAATGCACAGCCGCAATCGGGTGCCGCGCGGAGTGATCATGCAGGAACTCGAGGACCGGTTTGAGGGTTGCGGGTGAACCCTCCAAAATCTAGGCCCCTGCCGTGACGCTCGTGTGACACCCCACCACGGCGCCCGGCCGCGTAACCTGCGGGGCGATTCCGGCCAGGAAGTCCAGCCAACTGCTCACCGCATGCTCACTGCGATAGCGTGCGAGCGCAAGCTCCCGGGCGCGCATCCCCATGAGGGAAAGGCGTTCGGGCTGCTGCCGCAAGGCTCGTAGTTCGCTTGCCAACCGCTCCCTGTCCCCGCAGCGGACCGCGATGCCGCAGGCGTTGTCGCGCACGAGTCGGCCCACATCGCCCTCCGGGTCGCCGATGTACAGTGCAGGCCGCCCCGCGGCCAGGATGCCGTATATCTTGCTGGGGACGATGAGCCCTTCGAGCCGGGGCAACAGGCTCACCACATGCACGTCCGAGGCGGCGAGGCTGTCGGCCAGCAGCTCCGGCGGCTGGTAGTCCTGGAAAACGAAGCGGTCCAGGCCCTCCTCTTTCACCATCCGTTGCAGACTGGCGGCCTTGGCGCCCGATCCGGTGATGAGAAAGGAAATTCCGTTATCGGTGCTCAGCAGGCGCGCCGCGCCGAGCAGCGTGTCGAATTCATGCGCGCGACCGAGATTGCCCGAGTAGCCGACCACCAGGCCGGAAAGCCCGAGGCGGCGGCGCGTGACACTGTCATCACTGGACTTCGGCACGACGGTCGTGGCATCGGCCCAGTTGGGGATGACCCTGATCTGCGCGCTGCTGACTCCCCGCGCCAGCAACCGGCCGCGCATGCCTTCGCTCAGCACGATATTCATGGCGGCCTGGCGCAGAGTCTGGTCGCGGGCCGCGACCAATCCTCTCTCCAGCCATCGCGGCATGGCCCCGGGGGCGATGGCTGAGGCCACTTCCGGAAACAGATCCTGCAGCCAGTTCACCAGAACCGCGCCGCGCAAGCGCGCCGCTACGGCGACTGCAATCGAGATCAGCGGCGGATCGGTTTTGGCGACGACGACATCCCCGCTGCGGAGTAACCGGCGCAGCTCGAAGCCCGCGGCGACATGAAAGCTGGCGTAATCGAGCGCTCGACCCACGAGCCGTGCCCGTCCCCAGCGGGCGGTGTTGACCCGATGAACCGTCACACCCCGGATCCTTTCGCGAGGCGGCAGGGCGGCGCGCGCATTTTCGTAAAGCTGGCGTGAGGTCACGACGGCAACCGGTACGCCCTGATCGGCCAGGCGGAAGGCGAGATCCGACAGCATGCGACTGGTCGCCGATTCGTCCGGGGCGAAGTAACGGTTGACGAATACGACCCTGGCGGGCGGTTGGTTGAGCTCAGTCACGGATCTGGCGCCGTCCGATCTGTCGGGCAGGATTACCACCCACGATGTCGAGAGGGGCGACATCCTTCACCACCACCGCGCGGGCGCCCACCACCGCATCGCGCCCCACCGTGACACCTGGACCGATGAAGGCCTCCGTGCCGATCCACACGCCGTCCTCGATGCTGACCGGTGGTTTCAACAGGGGTAACTCAGGATCATTCAGGTCATGGGTCCCGGCGCAAACGTGCGCGCGGTACGAAAGCGTCACCTTGCAGCCAATCCGCACCTTGCCGAGGCTGTAAACCAGGACATCCTCCCCTAGCGCCGACCAGTCTCCGATCTCGACGTTCCATGGCATGTAGAAGTGCGCGCTTGGATAGATGTTCACCCGCTCGCCGATGCGTGCCCCGAACAGCCGCAACACGGCGCGACGCCAGGCGAAACACGGCCGCGGACTCAGTCGGACCAGCCAGCGCCCGAGGCTCCAGGTGATACGCCGCAGCTGCTCGCCGTGTGAGTACTTGCGCGCATGGCGATTCGCGCGCACATCGATCCGGCCGGTCACCGCGGGTTCGTCCATGGGCATCACACCGGCAATCCCCGCCGGCGGCGCTCGAGTTCCCAGGCCTTGCATTCGATCATGTATTCGTACATGGCCTGCAGGCTGGCGTAACTGAGCCCCGCCCGGCCATCCAGGAAACCACGACGCCAGCCGTAGTAATACAGGAACTTCAATACCGGTCGTGCCGGCAATCTGAAGAACAGATCCTTGAGCGCCCGACGCCGCTCATTCGGATCGGCCGACCACAGGTGCGCCCCGCTGGTGCCGCTCTCGCCCCGACGCAGCTTCTGGGCCTCCTGAGCCTCCATGTCGGAGTAGCGGTTGTGACGCGCGATCCAGTGCGATATGCCGTGGCTGAACGGGTAATGGATGATGTGCTCGCGCAGCTCTCCGGTGGCGCCATCTACGATGGCCACCGGGTTGACCAGGCGCTCGTAGCGGATCCGCCCCGGCCGGAACAGTCGCACCAGCCAGGTGGGGTACAGCTGTGCGTGACGCAGCCACTGTCCCATGTAGTAATCCTTGCGCCGGACCCTGAAGGCTGCCTCCGGCACGTCGATGCTCAGCCGGGCGAGGATCTCATCGCGCAGTTCGGGCGGACAGCGCTCGTCCGCATCGAAGTACAGAACCCACGGGTTGTGGAAGTCGATGTGACTCACCGCCCAGTTCTGATGGGCCGACCAGTTGTCGAATGGCCGGGTAATGCAACGCGCCCCGCGGGATTCGGCGATGCTGCGAGTCGCATCGGTGCTGCCCGAATCCAGTACCACGATGTCGTCCGACCAGCGCAGCGACTCGATGCACTCCGCGATGTTGGACTCTTCGTTGAGAGTCAGGATCAGCACGGAGACGGTCATGTGACGCGCCCCGTCCCGTTGCCACAGCCGAGATCGAGAAAGCGGCGCGCGCCGGGTCTGCGAACGATATCGAGGACGACCGGAGCCACACAGCCACACGACTCGGGCCCGGCGTGTGAATCCCAGCCATAGGCGGTAATTGCTTCGTTCTTCAACACTGGCGGATGCGGCTGGTGGACTTGCAGGGTTCGCATGTTACCCGTCCGTGCGTACCGGGGTGCAATTCCCGGCGCGCGCAGCCGCTGCCGTCCATGTCACCAAACCGTCGTATTCACGCACTAACATGGAGAGTCGGCGGAAAGAACAAACGTCCATGTCCGAGCTCCCGTTGCGCTCCACGGTTCCCGGTTATGCACTGCTGGCGCTGGCCGCGATCGCGGCGGCCGCGTTGTTCTCGCAGGCCATCGGTCAGCTGTACGCGATCTGGAACGACCAGCCCGAGTACAGCTACGGCATCCTGATCCCCTTCCTGTCCGCGTTTCTCATCTGGCGCGAACGTCACCTGCTGCGCGGCCTGCCGTTCACGGGATCGTGGTACGGACTCGCGCTCATCTTCGCGGGGCTGGCGCTGCGCCTGATCGGCCAGCTCGCCACCATGCATGCCGTGGTGCACTACGCCTTCCTGCTGGTGCTCTATGGGCTCGTGCTGTCTCTCACCGGACCGGCGGCGTTTCGCCGGCTCCTGATGCCACTGCTGATCCTGATCTTCATGGTTCCGCTGCCGCCGTTCTTCAGCGAGCAGCTCTCGCTGCAGCTGCAGCTGCTGTCATCCCAGATCGGCGTAGGGGTCATGCGCGCTGCGGGTGTCAGTGTGTTCCTGGAGGGCAACGTCATCGATCTCGGCACCTACCAGCTCGAGGTGGCCGAGGCCTGCAGCGGATTGCGCTATCTCTTTCCGCTCATGACGCTGGCATTCATGATCGCTTACGCATTCCGGGGTCCGCTCTGGAAGCGCGCGATCGTCTTCCTCTCGAGCATCCCGGTCACCATGCTCATGAACAGCCTGCGCATCGGATTGATTGGCATCACGGTGGAGCATTGGGGCCCGCGCATGGCCGAGGGGTTCCTGCACGAGTTCGAAGGTTGGGCGATCTTCATGCTCAGCAGCGTCGTGGTGCTGTTGATCGCCGTGGTGCTCAACAAACCGTGGAGGCCCCGGCCCGCGGTGGACGGTGCGGCGGCGGGGAACGCCGCCACTTCAAGTTCCATTGCATCGAGTGGCGTGACGGCGACTCCTGAGGCAGGCGGCTCAACGGCAGTCCAGGCAGGCAGGACGGCTGTGCCGGCCTACGCGATGGCGGCTGCGCTGGCCAACGTACCGCGCGCCTTCATTGCATCCACGGTCGTGGTTGCAATTGGCGCAGCCCTGGTGTTGGCGGTGCCGCAGCGTGCCGAGGCGATCCCGTCACGCGCCGAATTCGTGGACTTCCCGGCACGCCTCGGAGACTGGTCGGCGACCCGGCAGTCGCTGCAGCCGGCCGTGCTGGATCTGTTGCGCCTGGATGATTATCTGCTCGCCGATTATCAGGACGGCAGCACCACGCCGATCAATCTGTATGTCGCCTACTACCAGTCGCAGCGCAACGGCTTTTCCATCCACTCTCCGCGCCGCTGCATCCCCGGCGGGGGCTGGGAGATCCGGCAGTCGGACCGCCATGAGGTGCACACCGCCGACGGGCAGACCTGGCCGGTCAACCGGGTGCTCATCGAGCAGGGCAGCCAGAAGGCGCTGGTGTACTACTGGTTCCAGGAACGCGGCCGGCGCCTGACGAGCGAGTATGCGGTTCGCTGGTATCTGTTCTGGGATTCGCTGCGGCGCAACCGCACCGACGGCGCGCTGGTACGCCTGGTGATTCCCGTGCCGAAGGGAGTCAGCGAGACGTCTCTGGATGGCAAGCTGGCGCAATTCGCCCAACTGGCCGAATCGCCCCTCGGTCACTTCGTGCCCGACTGAGCATCACACCGGCGGCGGCAGCCAATGGTGCCCTCCGCCGAACCAGTCGAACAGCGCCCGCCAGTGCTCGATGAACGGAAACGTATCGACCCGGTAGCCATCGAACAGGCCCGTCCCGGTTGCCATGTTGATGGCGACCAGAAGCAGCGCGACGTTCCGGGTCGCCTGAGGCAGCGCGGACGCCGGCCCATATTGGCGACCCACGATCGTCATCGCGATGAAGGAATTGAACGCGGCGAGCGCATACCAGCGGTAGATGTCCCACCCGACCAGCTGCAACAGCAGCGGGCACAGCGCAGCAACCATCACGGCGATTCTCGCGACCCTGGCATGCGCGCACCCACTCGAGCCGACGATGCGCAACGCGATCCACAGAAAGAATGCGATCGCCGGCAGAAATACCGCGCAGGCGTTGAGCTGCGCTGCCCACCAGGCCCGCTTACCCATGGTCTGCAACATGATCGACACGTTGTCCCCGGCCGATCGGGTCATCACGGCGAAGAAGTCGTCACGGGGATGGAAGTCCACCGCGGAGGTGATGCTGCCCTGAAGGTGAGCCACGCGTTGTGCGTCCATCGGAGCCGCGGATGCCTCGATCACCACAACACTGCCAATGAGTACCGCGACAGCGGCAAGCATGCCGAAATCCCTTCTCGGAGTCCGGCTATCGAGGGCGGCGAGGAAAAGCGGCAGCAGTGTCAGGGGGAGGAATGTCAGCACGTAATTCTCGTGCAACAGCACACCACCCATTCCCGCGAGAAGCACGATCGCAAGTCGCGCTCTTGTCCCACTCGCCAGCAGCGCAGCAAGAGCCAGGATTCCCGAG
>DATKLO010000302.1:0-4458 GCA_035542375.1 Steroidobacteraceae bacterium
GCTCGGGGCGGAATGCGGCATCGCGGTCTCCTTTGCTGGCGAAAAGAGCCGATCATCGTTGGTACCAACCCAGCACGCTATTGAGAAAGAGTGCCGCTGACCCAGGGCATTGGGTCCCGAATTGGGTGCCATTGGTCCCTATCGACCGGTACCGTCAGGAAATACTGCCGTCGGCGCGGCCAAGCCGAATCGGATGTTTAGGGCGGTGTCGCCGCGGACGACTCAGCGCGCGGTTCACCGATCCGAAGACGGGAGATACCTGATGACCGCTCAACAGTTGCCGTCAGCGCCGCAGTCCGATCAGCCATCGTCTCAGCCCTTGATCGCGCGGGCCTGGGTCCAAGGCGTCGCCCTCGTGATGATCTTCAGCTTTCTGGTGATGGGCATCCTCGCCTACCGCACCTACTCGGCGTCGATGCCGATGCCACAGAACGTTGTCACCGAATCCGGCCGGACCCTCTTCACCGGTGACGACATCACCCGCGGCCAAGAGCTCTACCAAGCCCGCGGGCTGATGGAATACGGGTCGGTACTGGGCCACGGCGCCTACCTGGGGCCCGACTACACCGCCGAATACCTACGGATGGCAACCGATGACGTCACCGATCAGTTCCGCGCGCAAGGCGTGTCCGATCCGCGAGACCGGGTGGTCACCGAGTTCCGGACCAACCGGTACAAACCCGCCACCAGGACACTGGTGTTCACCGAGCGCCAGGCCGCGGCTTTCGACCATATCCTGAACCACTACGCGGCCTACTTCGGCGAGAACTCAACAAAATACGGGCTACTGCCGGGCATGATCACCGAGAAGGCGCAAATCCGCGACTTGACCGCGTTCTTCGCTTGGACGGCATGGGCGGCGGCCGCCGAACGCCCGGGACACAAATACAGCTACACGAATAACTGGCCGGCCGAGCCGCGGGTCGACAACGGTCCGACCGCCGCGGTGGTGGTGTGGTCGACGCTGTCGCTGATCGCGCTGCTGGGCGGCATCGGAATCATGTTCGCGATCTACGGGCGCTGGAGCCAGAAGGTCGGCTGGCACAGCGCCGAGTCGTCCACGCTGTCGTTCCGTCAACCCGGTGAGGTGAACCTGACGCCGGCCCAGCGGGCCACCATCTGGTTCTTCGCAATCG
The DNA here is from genome assembly GCA_035542375.1 of Steroidobacteraceae bacterium. Lineage (GTDB taxonomy): Bacteria > Pseudomonadota > Gammaproteobacteria > Steroidobacterales > Steroidobacteraceae > 13-2-20CM-66-19. The sequence goes on from DATKLO010000302.1 coordinate 1,137, forward strand.
TGTCCGTGCTGTTCCTGGCGCAGACCCTGCTGGGCGCCGCCGCCGAGCATTACCGCGCGGATTTGTCGAATTTCTTCGGCCTGGATCTGGCCCGGGTGTTGCCCTACAACCTGGCCCGCACCTGGCATGTCCAGCTGTCACTGTTCTGGACAGTGGCGGCGTTCCTGGGCGGTGGCATCTTCCTGGTGCCATTCATCGCCCGCCGCGAGCCGCGCCGCCAGGGGACGCTGGCGTATGTGCTGCTGGGCGCGGTCGCGGTGGTGGTATTCGGCTCGCTGATCTGCGAGGCGCTCTCCATCTACGGGGTCATCCCCGGGGGCAGCCTGTTCTCTCAGCAGTGGGAGTACCTCGACCTGCCGCGGCTGTGGCAGCTCCTCCTGATTGTCGGGCTGTTCCTGTGGATCGCGATCATCTGGCGCGGCATGCGCGCCAGGCTCAAGGGCGAGTCGAAGATGAACATGCCGTGGTTGTTCTTCTTCTCCGGGCTGGCGATCCCCGCCTTCTACACCGTCGGGCTGCTGGCCAGCAGCGGCACCCACTACACCGTCGCCGAATTCTGGCGCTTCTGGGTGGTGCACCTATGGGTAGAGGACTTCCTCGAGCTGTTCACCACCGTGATGGTGGCCTACATGTTCGTATTGTTGGGCGTGGTGCGCGAACGAGTCGCGCTGGGCGTCATCTTTCTTGACATCATCCTGTATTCCGCCGGCGGCGTCATCGGCACCATGCACCACCTGTACTTCTCCGGCACCCCGGTGGAGCACATGGCACTGGGCGCGTTCTTCTCAGCGGCCGAGGTCATTCCGTTGACCTTCCTCACCGTGGAGGCCTGGGCGTTCCTGCAGCTGGGTGCCCGCCAGCAGGCCGGCGACAGCCGGCCCTTCCCCCATCGGTGGGCGGTGATGTTCCTTGTCGCCGTAGGATTCTGGAATTTCCTTGGGGCCGGTATCTTCGGGTTCCTGATCAATCTGCCGGTCGTGTCCTACTACCAGATCGGGACCGCACTGACGGCCAATCACGCGCATGGGGCGATGATGGGCGTCTACGGCATGCTCGCCGTCGCGTTGGCCATGTTCGCCTTCCGCTACGTGATCCCGGCAGAGAAATGGCCGGAGAAGCTGGCACGAACGTCGTTCTGGTGCATGAACATCGGCCTGGCGTGGATGGTGTTCGCGACTCTGCTGCCGCTGGGCGTGCTGCAGCTCTACCACTCCGTCAACGACGGCTACTTTGAGGCGCGGTCACTGGGTTACATCACCAAACCCGGAAACGCGGTGATCGAATGGATGCGGATGCCCGGGGATGTGATCCTCATCTTCGGGGGGGTGCTGCCGTTCGTATGGATCGCCTGGACCGCTTTGCACAACTTCCGCTCCGTTACGATCGTCGAGGAGTTACCCGAACACCCGCTCTACAGCGACTCCGGCGCCGAACTCGCCGGGACGACAGTCGATTCCAGCGCGCCGGCGAAGGACTGACCGATGGCGCCGCCGACCACCACGGTGTGGCTGATCGCTGGATACTCAATCGCCCTGTTGGCCACCGGATGGAGTTTCGACGCGATGGCGCGACGGGCGTCGGCGCAGGCGGCACGATGGCGCACGGGCCGGTTCCGCTACCGGCCCGACCACGACGCCTGGGTGTGTCCACAGGACCACTGGTTGTGGCCCAGTTCGTTCGACCCGAAGCACCGGGTCATGCGATATCGGGCGCTGCCCGTGGTGTGCAACAGTTGCCCCGTCAAATCCGGCTGCACCACTTCAGATCACGGCCGCGAGATCAGCCGTGAGATCGACCCGTGGCCGCATTCGGACGCCGGGCGTTTCCACCGCGGCATCGCCTGTTGCGTCGCGGCGTTCGGCGCGGTGCTGTCCTCGGCGACATTGATCACCAGCCATTCCGCAGCTGACGTACTGGTTTTGACGGGCACAGCGCTGGTCGTCGTGCTGCTCGGACTGCCACTGGCCCGGCACCTGTGGAACACTCCGTCGAACGCTCCGGAACATCTGCCGCACCGCACCGCTATCGAGGACCGGGTGGCGGCCACTATCGACCGGTATTCCACCCGCTGGGGAAGTTGGGAAGGTACGGAGGGCAAGCCGTCATGATCGCAGTTGTCATCGCCGTCATCGCCGCGGCGATCGTGTTACTGGCCGTGGCCGTTTTGCCGTCGCTCGCCGTGCTGCGCGAGTACGAGCGCGGTGTGGTGTTCCGGATGGGGCACGTGCGACCCCTGTACCATCCGGGGCTTCGCTTCCTGATTCCCTTGGTGGACAAAATGGTTCGGGTCGACCAGCGACTAGTCACGCTGACCATCCCGCCGCAGGAGGTGATCACCCGCGACAACGTGCCGGCTCGCGTCAACGCTGTCGTCATGTTCCAAGTGACGGATCCGCTCAAAGCGATCATGGCGGTGGAGAACTACGCGGTTGCAACGTCGCAGATCGCCCAGACGACCCTGCGTTCGCTGCTCGGGCGCGCCGACCTCGATACCCTGCTGGCACACCGCGAAGACCTCAACAGCGACCTGCGCACGATCATCGAGAAGATGACGGAACCCTGGGGCGTCGAGGTCCGGGTGGTGGAGATCAAGGACGTCGAGATTCCGGAGTCGATGCAGCGGGCGATGGCACGCGAAGCCGAAGCCGAACGGGAGCGCCGCGCGAAAGTGATCAACGCCCGCGGGGAACTGCAGGCGTCCGAGGAGCTGCGGGAAGCGGCCGAGACCCTGTCGAAGAGCCCGGCCTCGCTGCAACTGCGTTATCTGCAAACGCTGTTGGAGTTGGGCGCGGACCAGAATTCCACGGTGGTTTTCCCGTTGCCGGTCGACATTATCACCCCGTTCTTGCGGCATCCGGAGATATTGCATGGCGTTGTCGACAACTTCTCCCATCGTGGATGATCGCCGGGCGAGTGAGCCTCTCGGCCGGCGGAATACACCACCGGAAGCAGCTGACCTATAGTCGCCCGCGCCGATGGGATCGGTGCCTGCGGGCTGGACCGCACCGCCGAGCGGGCCCGTCACGCCATTGTCAGACGGCGGTTCAGCCACCGTGGCCGGGCCCGACCCAGCCGCCGGATCCCCAGGGGGGACGCCCGGCCTGCCCGGGCTACCAGGGGGCACGCTGTCGCGGGCCTCAGGTGTCGTCCCCCGGTACGGCGCGCGCATCACCGTGATGGCCGACCGCCCGCGGCCGGATGACAGACGCTACACCGGGGGCGGCTGGGACGGTGCGATCTTCCAGTTGTCCGGATTCTTGGCGGAATACACCACCGGGAGCAGCTGGCCGATTGTCGGCCATTGGCCGACGTCGACCGCCAT
>DATKLO010000303.1:0-16883 GCA_035542375.1 Steroidobacteraceae bacterium
GACGCTGTTCCGTATGTCGCCAGATCGGCCGCACAACGGGTTAGCTTGAGAGTTGATATCGACATTCAGGATCTGGACAGCACGAACAGCCCACAGCCGTATTCTAGGCTGCGGGCGGCCGTCAGTGGTGCGGGCTCGGAAAACCGCCCCTGGTCGTCGACGAGCGCAAAGGCCTCCAGGTAAAGGCCCGGTGCCCAGCCGAGGATCTTGTCGGGAGAGATCACGCGATGTGCGTTGAAGCACACGCGCTCGCGGCCGACCGGCACGGACAGGTAGAGGCGTCCACCGGGCGCCAGCACCCGTGCCAGCTCGCGTAGCGCCTGCCGACTCCCTTCAGGATTCAGCGGATCTCCGTAGCGTCCCAGCCCCACGTGCTCGACAACATGCAGACTGGACAGTGACGCAATGGAACCGTCCGCAAACGGCAGCTCTGTGATGTTGGCGGCCACTGCCGTAACCGCTGGGAGCCCGGCGTTCAGTGGTCGATAATCAACGAACAGGATCGGCACTTGCCCGCTGAGCACGCTGATCATCAGGACACTGGAGCCGACGTCTACGTGCATGGCCGGACGTTGATCGGCGAGCCGCCGCGCCAACCAGGCGCCTTGGTAGAAGTAATGCGGGTCGAAGGGTGTGCGCGCCGTGCGGTCAAGCAAGCACGGGGAGGCCTCACGGAGCCGCACAACCTCACCGGAGGTCCGCTGCCGATAGCGCAGGAAATCGCGGAAGAACTCCGGCAGGCGCGCGACCGAGGCAGGTCGCCGCGGGTCGGCGAACGGCAGTACCCAGTTGCGGACGAAACGCTCCAATGCAGTCATACGCAGCGATGCTCGGGCCAATAAGGCTTGCACTTCAGTTCCCGGATGGGTTTGCCTGCAAGGTCCGCGCGTCGCCAAATCCACCGGTGGAGCACGCGCGCCCGCCATCGAGACGCGATCGCCTGCCATGCGAGCCTGGGCCACTCGGAGGCCACGCTCGATCGAGCTTTGGCCAAGTTCGCGCGCTGCACGGCGCTGCGCTCCCTCTTGTAGCCTGCGGCCCCTGCGATTGATTTCTGACCAGGATGCCGTCTGAATGCGCTGAAGGCCAACGGGACGTACTCGGCGCGGCCTGCCAACGCCATGCGCAGGAACAGGTCGTAGTCCGCGGCGTACTGCAAGTCGACGCTCAGGCCACCGACCTTCTCGTACAACGAGCGGCGCCAGAAGCAAGCGTCCTGCAACGGCGTCCAACCGCCGAAGAGCATGGCGCGCCGAAGGTCTCGAATGTAGCCCCGGCTGAACAGGATCACCCGGCTGTCCTCATCGATATAGAAGTCATCGCCGAAGATCATATCAGCGCCGGTGGATACGATCGCGTCCCTCGCTGCGTCCAGCGCGCCGCGCAGCAGCACATCGCCAGCGTTGATCCAGCACAGGATGTCTCCGCTCGCCGACGCGAAGCCTTTGGCCAGCGCATCGGCATAGCCGCGGTCGAGCTCGCTCACCCAGCCGGTCAGCTTCGCTTCGTGCTGACGGATGATGTCCACGCTGCCGTCGGTCGAGCCACCGTCGATGACGAAGTACTGGTCGCCGGGGCGCAGGTTGAGCAGCACCGATTCCATGGTCTCGCCCAGAAACCGCGCCAAGTTGAAGCTAGGCGTGACGACCGACAATCTCATCGTTGACTGGGGAGGCTCCAACGCTCCGGCGGCCCATGAAAGCCTTCATGCCACGGAACTCGAGGCAGCACAGATGCGATGGATGGAGGCTGTGTGGCGCACGGTGGATCTCGCGAAGAGCGCCGTGATTTTACGCCAAGCACGGCTGGTAACACGACTTCCCCCTTTGACCCCACTGGCACGGGCCATGCCCGTTGCCGATTCGAGCACCAGGCCATCCCTGCGGGCCAGGACCGAATCGCCAGCCATCAAGACCCTAGTGAAAGTTGTCTGCGCGTCGCCACGCCGAGCGCGCCCCGCGCGTAATTCGACGACTGTATTGCCGGTGCGGCAGACGTTGCGCGCCAACTTGCACGACGCTAAGCCGGTCGCGGAACCTGCGGGTGGTGAGGCTCCGAGCGGAGGTCGGCGAGGCAACCTCAGCTTGCGCTGCATCGCGGCAGGTTTCCATAGAGAGCCAGATGGCGTTCGGCTACCACCTCGGGGGCGAAGCTGCGGAGCACTTTGGCGCGGGCCTGCTCGGACAGCCGAGCACGGCGATCGGCGTTGTCCAGCACCCACGCGATCCCTCGCGCCAGATCCGCCGGGTCCAGCGGAGCCGCCAGGTAGCCACTCGTTTGATGATCGATCAGGTCCGACATCCCACCCACGTCGAAAGCCACGCAGGGCACACCGCACGCGAGCGCTTCCATCACTGTATTCGGCAGATTGTCTTGCAGCGACGGCGCGATGAACACGTCAGCCGCACAGTAGGCCTGAGCCATCGCCTGTTCACTCTCCAGCACACCGAGGAAGCTGGCGGATATGGGATACGGGGCTGGCGCCGACGGCTGCCTCATTCCGATGATCGCCAGATGCAGGGCGTCGGCCGGCACACTCCGGATCAAGCACTCCAGCGCGGGAGCCAGCAGATGAAAGCCCTTGCGACGATCGCCTTCGGCGGTCAACGCCCCGAACATCAGGATGCGCTTGCCATGTGGCAGGCCCAGAGCCTGCCTGCACGTCTGCGGATCCGCAGGCTGGAACACTCTGGTGTCGAGGCAGTTGGGAATCACCTCGATTCGTCGGCCGGACAGCAGCGAGCTGGCTGCCGCCTGGCGAGCCATCCATCGGCTCGGGGTCACGAACGCGCAGTCCGCCTTCTCCCAGCTGTCACGCTTGCGTCTCCAGACTCGGTAAGACAGGTCGCGCTCGCGGCCGGAACCCAGCGCGGGACAGCGCCCGCACTGGGTTTGGAAGCGGGTGCACTCGTCGGCGTAGTGGCACCCTCCGGTGAATGGCCAGAGGTCGTGTAGCGTCCACACGAGAGGGCCGGGTAGTCGCGGCAGACTCTCCACCCGCAGCGCCCCGTTTCCAACCCAGTGCAGATGAGTGACGTCGCGCTGCTCGCCTTGCGCACGGCCCGTTGTACGCTCTGGCGCGACAGCGGGCGTAAACAGCGTCGGTTTGCGCGACGGATAGCCGACGAGCGGGAGCTGATCGAGGCGTGCCGCGGCTCTGGCGGCCACCCGATCGAGCAGTGACTCGGGCCCTGCTACGTCCGGGTCGTCGCTGGCGCGGCTTACCACGATCATTCTGGACCGCACGCCGGCGTCTCTCAGCGCCCGATGAAGCCTGTACGCCGCGCGTGCGGCGCCTCCGCTGAGATCGGACCAGCTCAATAGGAGGACTCTCAAGGCTTCAGGGCTTCCATGAAGAGGGAGTCGGGCTTGCGTACCCTCCCATCGAGTGTGTCCAGCTCGTAGGTCGCAAAACCGGGAATTCGGCTGTCCCACGCAGTCTGCTGCGCTATGTCCGCGAAGCCAGCCGCGTGGAGCAGGCGCTGAAGCGAGGCTCGGTCGTACATCCAGAGATGGAGTTGGCCGCTGCGGCGGAACAGGCCCTCCCGGAGGGCTTTTGCCCCTTCTCGGCCGAGTACTAGTCCGGCAAGAACGATCGCCGCCTCCTCGCGCACGCGGCGCAGGTAGTGCCTCAGCCCCTGTCGGGCGCCACCGCCGCCGGCCGCAGGCGCGGCACCCCGGACCAGCTGTTCCGCTTCGACGCCCAGCCGCTCGATCACGAACTGCGGGTGGCGCAACGTCCCCGAAGTGAGTAGCCGGTGGATCTCACCGCCGCCCTGCGTGCGCACCAGCTGGTCGAGCAGCTCTACGGTCATCCATTCATGGTCGGCCGTGGCGTCCGGGGCACCGCTGAGCGCGGTCTCCAAGCTGCGCAGATAGGCGCGAGCGATGCCCTCGAGGTCGGGCACCACTACACGCAGCACTCCACCGGACCGCAGCGCCCGGTGGCACTCCGCGAGCATCGCGGGGACAGCATCGCGGGGCAGATGTTCGAGGATGTGCGACGCGTAAACCGCATCCACCTCGCCTCTCGAGAATGGCAGCCCGCGGCGCACATCCCAGCGTTTCACGACGCCCGCCACGGGGTTGCTGTCAAGGTTGGTCCACGCCGGATGGAACACGGCGCCGCATCCGACATTGACCAGCGTCAGGCCCATGCCCGATCCGTCCGTCACGGCTACTCGAACACTTTCACGGCGACGCGGCCGGTGTAATCGATGCGATTGAGCAGCAGCTTCCCGCCATGCCGCGCCAGGTACTCGTCGGCGGCCTGCCGTGCGCCTTGCCAGTGTCCATAGTCGTCCAGAATCAGCACGCCACCGCGCATCAAGCGTGGGTAAAGGCACTCCAGCTCGTGCCGGGTGGAGTCGTACCAGTCCGTATCGAGCCTCAGGAGCGCGATGCGTTCGGGGGCCGCTGCAGGTATGGTGTCCTCCACTCGGCCCGGGACGAAGTGGACCTTGGATGACGGATAACCCGTAGCCGCGAGCGCGCTCCTCACGCGCTCCAGCGGCGCGTAACACCAGAACAAGTCGTCTTCGGAGCGCTGGCCCTGCGCCGCGAGCGCAGATGCATGCTCGCCTGCGATGGAAACGTCCCTATCCCCCGGCTCAGGCATTCCCTCGAAGGTATCGAACAAGTACAGATCTCGGTCCGCTACTCCGCATTCGGTCAGCGTGCGCGCCGCCGCCATCATGCTTCCGCCACGCCACACGCCACACTCCACCACAGCGCCCTCGATGCCGGCACGGACCACATAGCGGACGGCCTCGCACAGCGCAAACAGTCGTTCCGGAGATGTCATGGTGTATGGCGCGACAGCGCGGATCGTAGCGGAGGAAGCGCCGTCGAAATCTGCCGGCAGCGTGCTCTGCGCGCCGCCCACCCGCACGACGTCGAAACCGACCCGGCGAATCAGCCGCCGGAACAATGACGCCGGCGAGGTTGCTCGTGACATATCAGACTGCAAGTCCTTCCGCTATGCGGGGCAGGCAGCTTCTACGCGGTCAAGGACGGCCGCGTAGCTAGCCTCGAACCGATAGCGCTGATAGGCCGAGAAGCAAGATGCCCGCAACTCGTCTCGCCGCGCCCAGACTTCGGCGAGCACTTCGTCGATGCGCTCCGGGCCGGCTACCACCCGGCCGACATTGTTGCCTTCCACCAGGTCGCGCATTCCCTCGATGTCGTTGCCGATGACCGGCACGCCGACCCGCATGAAATCCAGCAGCTTGCCCGCGGAGCCGGCCGCCAGCCGCAGATTGGTATCCCGCGGATCGTACAGCACCAGCCCGATGTCGGCCGACTGGAACACGTCGTACTTGCGCTGCTCCGGCAGCAGCTCGGTCGAGAGGTACACGCGGGCGGGACGGTGCGTACACTGCTGGCGCAACCAGGCCTCCAACGAAGCATCCGGCACCCAGCCGTGCAGCACTAGCACATATTCGTCGGGCCAGGCGTCGCTCGCCTGGACCACGCGGTCGACCATGGTCTCGCGCATGAGAGAGCCGACGGCCAACACGATGCGACGCTCCGCGGAAATGCGGAACTTTTCGCGGAGGAAGTTGCTGCGCTCGGGAAGAGGATCGCCCATGGGCCCATTGACCGCGAGCAGCACGTTGTCCCGCGGCAGCCGGTACTGTGCAGCGAGAGCGGCTGCGCGCCGGTCGTCCTGAACGAGGACGAACTCGGCCCGTCGGATGAAGAATCTCTCGATCCGCTCACGCAGGCGCTGCTTCCATGTCGCGGCATGCATAAGCTCGAGCGAATGGAACAGATACGGTGCACGCCATATCAGGCTCATGACCCCGGCGAGCAAGCCCCCCTGCGGGTCGAACCCGATAATGAAACGATACGCATGCGGCGCTTTTCGATAGCGCCATGCCAGCTTCAGACAGTTGCCGGGGAAGCGTGCATCCGACGCCGGCAGCAGACGAGTTCCGGGCGAATCGAGGGCAGGTGGCGGGAAGCGCTCGCTCGGAATGAGATACAGATCGACATCGTAGCCTCTTTCCGACAAGAACGTGGCTGTGTTGAGCACCGAGGTGGAGACGCTCACCCACTCGAAGTGGGTGATCAGCGCGACGGCATGTTCAGCCATCGGCACGCAGGGCAAAACACGCGGACCAGGTGTCGAAGCCAAGCGGCCGGCCCGTCATCCACTCTTCGCCATCGAGCACGATGAAGCCGGCCTGCTGGGCCAGCAACTCGATCTCGGGCCGGAACAGGTAGCGCATGCGGTGACGCTCGGTGAAGCGCTCCACCATGCCCGAGGCTTTGTCGCGTACATGTACCTCGTAGTTCACGTCGACGACGTTCTCGTTCGGATGCATGACCGGCTCTGCCAGTCGCATCACGCCGACCAGATCGTCCTCGAGACGTCGGATGCGAACGGCCGGCCGGTCGGTGAGCACTGCAGGACCGTACCAGCAGTCGAACAGAAAAACGCCGTTCGGGAGCAGATGCTGCCGCACGCACCGGAAGGCGCTGCACAGATCCTCGTTTGTGCGCTGGTAGCTGACGACATGGAACAAGGCCAGCGCCGCGTCGAACCGCTGCGGCAGCGCAAAGCCCCGCATGTCGGCCCTCTCGAAGCGAGCACGCGCGCCCAGTGCCGGTGGCAGTTGCGCGAGGCGCGCGCGCGCGCGCTCGAGCATCTCATCGCTTTGGTCGATCCCGTGGATCTCGTAGCCTGCCCCGGCCAGCAGTGCGGCATGCGCCCCGGTCCCACATCCCAGCTCGAGCAGTCGCCGCGCCGCAGGAGCGTGGCGCGCCAGCTGCTTGCGCGCGTAATCCGCCTCGCCGGCATAGTCCTTATCTCGATACAGCAGGTCGTAGTAGCGCGCGTACGCTCCGAAGGAGTTCATGTCATGATCGCCCGCAACGCTGCGCCTACCCGTTGCATCTGCTCGGGCGTGAGCCCAAGGCCGCTCGGGACGTAGAATCCCCGGCGGGCGAGGCGCTCCGCGTGCGGATAGCGTTCACCCCGGAACAGTCCCATGCGCTGAAACACGGGCTGTTCATGCATCGGCCAGAAGAAGGGGCGGCTGCCAATGCCCCGTACCGCGAGCCTGCGCATCGCCTCCTCGGCATCGAAGGGCACCTCTTCGTGTAGCACCACCCCATACACCCAGTAGATGCTCTGCGCGTAGCTCGTCCGCTTCACCGGCAGCTGGAGGCCCGGTATATCGCAGAGGAGTTCGTCGTACTGCTCGCCCATGCGCCGCTTGCGCGCAACGAACTCGTCCAGGCGCTCCAGCTGCGCCAGTCCCACGGCCGCCTGCAGATTGGTCATGCGCAGGTTCCACCCCAACTCCTCGTGGACGAAGCGCTTGTGCGGCTGGAAGCACAGGTTGCGCAGGGAGCGGCAGCGCTGCGCGAGCTCGTCGTCGTCGGTGACGATCATCCCGCCCTCGCCCGTGGTCACGTGCTTGTTCGGGTAGAAGCTGAACGTGCTGATGTCTCCCAGGCTTCCACACGGGCGGCCTTTGTAGGTCTGGCCGTGCATTTCGGCCGCGTCCTCGATGACCCGCAGCCCGCGGCGGCGGGCGATGTCGAGCAGCGGGTCCATGTCCACAGGCACACCGAAAATATGCACCGCCATGATCGCCCGGGTGCGCGACGTGATCCGCGCCTCCACATCCTGCGGACGCATATTGAAGGCGTCGGGATCCGCGTCCACCACGACCGGAACAGCGCCGGCCCGAACAATGGCCGCCGCGCAGGAGATAATCGTGAACGTGGGCAGGATCACCTCGTCGCCCGGTGCCAGCCGCAGCGCGGCTACGGAAGCATCGAGCGCCGCGCTTCCGTTGCAGACGGCCACCCCGTGGGCACGTCCCACCCGCTGCGCGAAGCGCTTCTCGAACTCCTGCACGAACGGCCCTTCCGAGGAGATCCAGCCAGTGTCGATGCACTCGTTGAGATATCTCCTCTCGTTGCCGTCAAGCAACGGTTGGTTGACGGGTATCGGGGCCGTGCCGGTCATCCCAGTCACACCTCGACCCAGCCGAGATCGCGCACGGCGGGCAACCGTTCGCGTTGACTCTGCTCGACCTTCGGATGCCGCAGGCACGCCTGTGGCTCGACCTCGGCCAGAACGTGCGCCACGATGTCGTCTCGCACGAAGAATGCGTTGTACCCGTAGCGGTTGGCGCCCACCAGCCTGTACCCCTTCTGCCTCCCCAGTTTGACGAACGCCGCCAACGAGGCTCCAAAGAAATCCGCGTGAATCCCCCGCGCGAAGCTCGGATCATAAGGCACAGTGACCGCGCGCTGCGCGCCCCACATGTCCTGGAATTCGACCACGACCACGCGCGGCCGAACCGCGTCCACCGCTTTCCACACCCAGTAGTCCACGCCATCGATGTCCAGCGACAGCAGATCGATGTCGCCGGCCATGCCGTGGATGCGCAGGATGTCGTTGATGTTCTCCGCGGTCACCCATGCCTGGTGGACAGCGGGCGGAAACACCCAGGTATCGGGGTGCCGCGCGAAGAAGGCGCGCGCGCCATCGACCAGGGCCGGGTCGGCCTCGAGCAGGACTCCGTGCCACCCCCAGTTGCAGATCAAGTTGGTGGTATTGGCTCCGAACGGCGTGCCGAAGGCCAGCTCCACGCACAGCCGGTTGGTGGTGCCGATGAGCGCGAAGATGTAAACCAGGAGTCCATCCTGGTCGGTCTGCGAGAACACGCGGAATCCCGCGTCCTCGAAGCGGGGCAGCGGCTTCCCTGCCGCCGCGACGGCGGCATAGTGAGCAGCGAGCTGGTGTTGAGCCGCCTGCGTCGACGCTGCCTGCTGCAACGACAGCTCGCTCGCCAGCGGCGCGAGCACCCGATTGGCCGCGGACCGAATCAGCCGCTTCACATGTCCCCCGGCGCCTTGCGCATGCGCAGACGGTCCCGCGACACCCCGGAGAAACGGGTCTTGTCGGAATCGCCGACGTAAGGCCCCTGCTTGACCTCGATCATCTCGATCTCTTCCAGTACCTCGAATCCGTGCCCGCCGGTAGCCAGCAGAATGACGTCCCCGCCCTGCAGCACCGTGCTCTCGAGGTAACGCCGCCCTTCGTCGTAGAAGTCCACGCGCAGGCGGCCGCGACGCAGCACGAGCACCTCCTGCGTATAGGAGACCTCGCGAGGTACCGGATTGTGCACATGCGGTTCGATCACCTTGCCTTTGGGGTGGCGCATGAATGCCAGTTGCTGAGATAGCTCGTTGGGCGTGAAGAACGCGATCCCCGGCGAATCGAACTCGTGACGCACGATGATCGCCAGCAGCCGCCCCTCGTGCTCGATTCGCTCGACCGCTTGCAGCTCAGCCACGGACCTCTCCCAGATTGCGTATCACAGATAGCTCTCCTGGACGATGTGACGGAACAGCGCGGGCCGCGTCAGCACGCGCAGCACGTGCATGATCATTTCCAGCGACACCGCAGCCTCGATAGCCGCGCAGTATGCCGGGCGGCGCTTGCCGCGGCAGGCCTTGGGGAGCAGCGCCAGGCGCAGCAACGCCCCGTGCACCAGCCGCAGCGCGGCCGGCCCGCGCCCGTGTTGCCGGAACTGAATGAACGCCTCCTCGACCGCCCAGCGGCGATAGCGCTCCATGAAGTACGCGAGGCTGGCCCGGGATGCATCGGCGTGGTGATGGACCAGCGCAGCCGGCGCGTACACGACCTTGTAGCCGCGCTCTCGCGCACGATCGGTCATCGCGCACTCGCCGGTCCCCGACAGATGGCGCAGCCGCTTGGGAAACGTGTCGGGGAAGCTCCCGCCCACGGTAACGGCCAACATGCGTCGAATGGCGAAGTTGCAGCCGAAGAGGTACTGCCGCTCCAGCTCGGCGCGCTCATCGCCGTAGTCCAGGTAGGCGAACACCGGATGGATCTTGTCGCTGCCGTAATCGTAGATCCACGGGTCCGGCGGCCGATCCCAGAGCGGCAGGATCTTGCCACCGACCACTCCGACCCGCGGATCCGAATCGAACTCGCGCAGCAGCGCCGTGAGCCAGCCCGCTCCGGCCACGATGTCGTCGTCGCCGAACACGACGATGTCGCCTTGCGCCTCCAGGATGCCGCGGTTGCGGGCATGGTGCAGGCCCTGCCGCGGCTCGAACATGTAGCGCCATGCGCACCTGGCCTCCCGCATCAGCTCCTGCGTGACCTGCCGAGTGTCGTCGCTGGAATTGTTGTCCACGAGCAGGATCTCGAACAGTGACGGATCGAGCGATTGCCCGAGGAAGGATGGCAGCGACTTGAAGAGGAACCGCGCCCGGTTGTAAGTGGGAACGATGACCGAAAGCCGCACCATGCTCAGCCGCGAGGTTAGCCGCGCCCGAAGCGCTGGCGATGCCACCGCCACGCGTCAGCAAGGATGGTATCGAGATCGCTGCGCTGCGGCCGCCAACCCAGGTCAGCCTGTGCACGCCCCGCCATGGACACGAGTCGTGCGGGATCGCCGGCACGCCGTGGACCGGAGACCATGGGAATCGGGCGACCGGTAACACGCCGCGCGGCGTCGACCACTTCAAGGACGGAATAGCCGTGACCACTGCCAAGGTTGTACGCAGTGTGACCGGTCCCCGATTCGAGGCGCTCGACGGCGGCGACATGCGCCTGTGCCAGATCGGTCACGTGCACATAATCTCGGACGCAGGTTCCATCGGGCGTATCGTAGTCGTTGCCGAATACCGTAACGTTCTCCCGCCGGCCCAAGGCAACGTCGAGCACGAGGGGGATCAGGTGGGTTTCCGGGCTATGATCCTCGCCCACCTCCCCCGCCGGGTCCGCCCCAGCTGCGTTGAAGTAGCGCAACGCGATGCTGCGGAGCCCGTGCGCACCCGAGTAGTCTTCGAGGATCTGCTCGACCATCAGCTTGCTGCGGCCATAGGGGTTGACGGGCCGCCGCACCGTGTTCTCCGCGATGGGGACGGAATCCGGAGTGCCGTACACCGCGCATGTGGACGAGAACACCAAGGACAGAACGCTCTCGCTGAGCATCGCATCCAACAGAGCAAGCGTTCCGCCGACATTATTCGCGTAGTACTTGGCTGGATCGGTGACCGACTCGCCGACGTATGCAAAGCCGGCGAAGTGCATCACCGCCACGGGGCGATGGGTCCGCAGGGCCGCTCGGAGGCGATCGACGTCCGTCAGCTCGCCTTTCTCGAACGGCCCCCACCGGACGAACTCAGGATGTCCATAAACCAAGTTGTCGTAGGCCACCGGCAGGTATCCCCGCGCACGCAGGGCTTTGCAGGCGTGGGCGCCGATGTAGCCCGCGCCGCCCGTGACGAGCACGCAGCGCGCTTCGATGCCTCGCCCGCGCGCCGTCTGCGCCGGCATCAGATCGGCAACGACCATCGGTAGCCCACCTCAGCCATGGTCTTGCGGGCGACGAGCCAGACCCACAATCGGTCGCGCAAACTCAGATCCCGCCGCCAGGTTTGCGTCCCTGCGCGGCGGATGAAGCCATCCGGCTCCCGCAGCGTCTCCGTGCCTCGACTCCGGAATTCGCCGCCGACCTCTATCGCTGTCCCTCCGGTCTGACGCGCCAGCTCGGGCCGGTTGCCCGTCACCGCCCGCCCGAGCTCCTCATCGCTCCACTGCAAGCCCAGAAATGACAGCGTCCGGCGCAGCACTCGCCGAGTGTCCCCGTACATATCCTCGTAGCGGACCTCGAGAAACTGCGCATGGGGCAGGCGCTGCGCCGCAGCCCGTGCCGCGCGGACATGGTCGACCCACATGCCCGCCGCTCCGCGCGGATGACCCGGCGCCCAGTACGAGCCCCAGGACTTTGCCGCAGCGAGCAGCGAGGCACTCACATCGCGCGCGTCGCGCAAGATGTGGATGATCCGGCTCTGCGGGAGCAGCTCCATGATCTCCGGGATGAAGAGGGCATGCGACGGTGTCTTCTCCAGAAACAGCTGCCCGGGCGCGAGCCGCCCGACCATCGGCTCCAGCAGCCGGAGCATGTAGCCGCGCAGCAGATCCAGAAACTCTTCCTCGCGCAGGTAGCAGCCCATTCCGACAGCAGAGCGCCCGCTGGTGGCCGGATCGAGATCTCGGCGCCAGGCGCGCAGTTGAGGCCCGACGTAGCTGTCGAACAAGCCGGACTCCTGTCCGGTGCGCACCGATGGGTGGGCGGCGAGCAGCCGCTGCAGCCAGGTCGTTCCGCTGCGCGGGCTCCCGACGACGAAGATCAGGTTGTGGCCGTTGTATACAGGACTCAGCATGCTCGAAGACTGGCTGCTTCGCGACCGTCCGACCGGCCGCGGAGCTGCGTCATGACACGGACTGGGGCCTGCGTGCGAGCGCACCGTTCGCCGTCTGGCTGGGCCGGTACGTCGGCGGCCAGCGAGCGCCTTATCTGCATTATGGCATGCCGACAGGCTGCGGCTGTTCGAGCTTCCCCATGCGTCGTTCCAGCAACTCCGCCAGCCTGACCGAGCCGCATGCGTCCACCCTGCGCTTCCAGTCATCGAAACCGCAACGCGCCGCCGATTTCGGCAGCTGCGCCAATTCGACGATCTTTTCCGCCAATCGCTCCGCCGCCAGGCCGTCGTTTCCGCACAGGTTGCCATCTATGTAGTTCCTGGCGGCAGACCTGACCTCCTCGCGCGACGCCCTTCTGCCCAGCAGGGTGTCGACCGCCTTCCCTAGCACCCCGAAGTCGCGCACCACTGTGATCTCATCATAGCCCTCGCATGCGGGCTCGACCTCGGACAGGGCGCACAAGTAGATGACCGGTACGCCGCTCACCAACGCTTCGGCGATGGACGACGCGAAATGGGTGATTACCACGTCAGCAGCCTGGACGATCTGCGCGAATTCCGGATCAGGGGACACCTGGAAGGTGACATCCGCGATTCCGGACGCTTCGATAAACTGCCGCAGCGCTCGCCAGTCGGCGCCATGGTGGACCCGGAAGATCAACTGCAGCGCGGGGCGATCCGCTTTCATTCGGAGGATCTCCGATGCATGCCTCAGCTCGGAGTTCCGCCACTCGTTGGTCATTCTCCAGCCGCTGTTGTCGCAATAGATGCATACCGGGCGCCGCGGATCCAGCCCGAAATCAGCCTTGGCTGCGTTGCGGGCCCTTCCCTGTCGCATCGCATCGAGCCGAAGGTCCCCCACGGGAAAGATGTTGCCGGCGGCAGGGCCATGCAGCCGGCCTAGCGCTTCCGCGTACACCTGCCCGGGGACCGTAACGAACTCGGAGGCGAAGGCATCGCGCAGAGCGGTCCTTAACCCGCCGACTCCGTGGGCCATACCGAGCGTCGGGATGCACAGCTTGCGCGCGGGCAGCACGTCACAGGAGTGCGGGACCGACGCATCGAACTGGGATACGACCAAGTCCGGCGAACAGCTTTCGATGATTGCCTTGGATCTGACCAACATGCAGGCGGTTTCCGGAACTCCATGCACCAGTTCCCGGCGGATTGCCGCCATGGCCAGGGAAGAAAACGAACCGAACTCATCCGAAAAATAAGCGGCCAGAGTGCGGCTGGCGTAGATGTCCTCCATCGCCCGACTTGCCGCACGCCGCATGCGGTAGAAGGCGAGCCGTGCCTTGAGCCCCGCATGAGTCGGCAGCTTGAACTGCCTCGTTTCCATTAGCCTGATCTTGGCTGCTGCGAATTTCTCCCTCTGCTCGCCCGACACTTCGCCGCCGGTCACATGGATGAGGACGGCCAAGCCCCTGTCGGCCACCTTGATTAACGCACTGCTGATCTGATCCAGATAATAGCCGCCATAGCAATTCGCCAGCACCTTGCGAGAGCTTGCTGCGCCCGGAAATCCCGCCGCCGGTATGCCGATGCGCCGGAGCGCCAGCAACCGGCGCGCCAGCGACCGCCCGGACCGCAGCGCCTTGGGCCATGCTCTCCTGACAATCCCGCCGACCCAGGCGAAGCCGAGTGGACTTCGGCTGCGGCTTGCTGCCGAGAGTTCCGTCAGCTCGATGCCGGCTCGCGCCGCGACGATGCGAGCGGCTTCCAGCTCCAAGCCTTTGCTTCCCGTCACGGCGTAGAGTCTGTCCTTGTCCGCCGACAACGGATGGGACCGGTGTCCGGCAACGATCCTGTCCGGAGCGTGTCTTCTGATGATCAAGTTGACATACTTCCAGGCCTCCAAGACCTCCATCATCGAGATCGTGAGGCGTGCGTGATGCATCAGCAGCAACGGGTACCCTAGAAACCCGCTCACCCTGGTGATGCTTGGGTGGTTCTTGACAGCCCCGAGCTCGAACCAGCCGCGCGCCAGTCTTCTGGCCTCGTCATGGATAGCCGTCTTGCTGAGGCTCCACGCGATGTCCTCGCATTTCTGGCAGGGAACGCCAAGTTCGTCTGCGACGAGCATCCCTTCGAGTGTCGGCGCGACAAAGGCGATTTCGTTCCCGGCAGACGCACGGTCCGCGAGACTGCGCGCCCAGTCCCTGTCTTGCGCGGTAAGTAGCAGGCAAACGGTCTTCATTCGAGAGCGCTCGACCTATCGTGTGTCAAGCCCGGCGGCGCACTGGCGTGGGCGGATCAGCCTGCGGCACAAATCGATGAATCTGTAGTCCTCCGCATACCAACTCTTCAGATTGGCAATGGCCGCCTCATCGAGGGAAACGTCCAACCCGCTCGGGTTCTTGTGCGCCAATATGCTGTCGGCAGGAAGACTCAGGCGATCCGGCAACGACAATATCGACTTGAGAGTCTGGAAATCCTCATCCAGGCTCTCTTGAAAACCGACGAACAACGCATCAGGGAGTCTGGACCGAAAGTATTCTTCGTTCTCGAACCATGTCCAATAGGAATCCCTCACGTGCTCGATGTTCTTCATCGCTGCCTGCGCCCTTGTCCTCTCGTCGGCATCGGGAGAGGACAGCGCGGCCGCCAACTGGTTCGGCGTCGCGAAATGTTCGAAGGCGGCCTGCTCCTCCTGGGTCCAAGGGAAAAAATATCGAGGCCGCCCTTGACGCTGCCTGCTGAAGAAGCCGCTGACGAACCTGCTGGCCGGGTCACGCAGGAAGAAAAAGAACTTCTCCCCCGCCGGGATGTCGCGCAGTCTCGTCTGGTGCGGATGTAGCACGATCACATACCGAGGACTCGACCTCCCGAATTCGTTGAGCGCGTGCTTGACGGCCGTGCCCCCCGTCTTGCCTATGTGAAGAAAATGTACTCTCTTTCTTCCGCTGATTTGGTCGCGGACCTGGCCGAGTTTCTCGATGACGGTTCTCATGATCGTGGAAGGCATCATTGATGGTCGCGATGGCGCGCGCTCGCGCGCCGGGTACGGGTTGTCCGGTGCGTCCCTCCAGTGGACAGGCTTCTGCCACCGACTGCGGTCCCCAGCGCCGCCCATGCCGTCACGGCTACCAGACCCGCCGCACCAGCTCGAAGGCCTCTGCCGCCCGTACGCCCGCCATGCTGCCTCGCCACCGCGCCAGTGCGGTGAGCGCTTCCAGGGACCGGGGGTGGGGGTAGTCGCGCAGCTCCGTAGCGTACGCGCGCATGGCGTCGAGCTTCAGGTCCAACGTCGCGCTAACATCGACGAACACATTCGGGTCGAAGGGGCCCGCCACTCTGCCGAACGACCACTCGCTCGCTGACGGCGTCTCGAACGCATACACCTCACGCACGCTCGCATCAGGCAGGGTGCGCGTGGCAGTCAGGACGGCGCGATGCACTACACCATGATCCACGTTGAGGTCGCCGGCCCAGTGGGTGAAAACCACCCGCGGCGCTAGCCGGGACACGAGCGCCTCCACCTGCTTCACGATGTCCAGCAGCGGCACAGTGTCGAAGCGGTTATCGGGCAGCCCGAACTGGAAGACCTCGCGTGCTCCCAAAATCCCCGCGGCCACGCGGCTTGCAGCTGCAAGGCCCGCTACTTCACCACGGTCGGCATCCTCCGGGCGGACGGCGCGCGCCGTGGCGCCTTCCCCGAGGATGGCGATGTAGACCTCGCGCCCCTCGCGCGCAAGCCGCGCCAGGGTAGCACCGCACCCGAGCACTTCGTCGTCCGGATGAGCAGCGATTGCAAGTACCTTCATTCGGGCACCTTCTCCTGCCCCTCCATGATGACCCGCAGGCTTTCCGGACCGAGGTTGAACAGTAAGTCGACCGCCGACATGTATGGCTCAAACCCCGGATAGGCCTGCTGATAGAGGGGGTGCTGGTAATCGTGGAAGAGGAGCCGGATACCGGCGGACTCGAAGGTCCTGGCATCCAGATAGTCGCGACCGAATGGCCCCGACAGGTATGTGCTGGCGTTGACCGCCTTGCACAAGTTCAGGATCAGTTCGTCTTTCACACCCGCCACCCCCATCTCGGAGCTTTTCAGCGCCGGGGTCCGGATGCCAAGCGCTAGCAGCAGATAGTCGGTAATCGCCCCCGTCAGGTCTACCAGACGATCCCAGTGCCGCGCGTAGATGGCTTCGAAGAAGGGTGCATGCTGCACGAAGAACGGCGCCCTCGCGTAGTTCTGCTTGAGCGTCTGCCAGTGCTTAGCCGCCCAGTCCGTATCCGCAGCGATCTCGAGCTGGTCGATCGCCAGATCCCCTTGCCTGCCCTTGGTCTTGATGGGCACGGTCAGCCAACACCAGCCTTGCTGCGTCCGGATCTTGTTGCGGTTCGCGAATTTGGTCTTGCTGTTCCGGTCAATCTGGACATGGTCCAGCGAGATGTGCAGATCACTCATCGCAATGCGGTGAAAGTAACCGAGCCAGGGCAGATACGCCGGTTGCATGATGGATACGATCACCCGACTACCCTGTTGCGATATAGATACACAGTGAAGTCCCTGGGGTGATAGTCGTGCCTGAGCACTACCCACGGGGTCAGAGCGTGGCAGATATCGAGCACAGCCGCGGGATCGGCGTAGAACTCGCCCGGCTCGCGTT
>DATKLO010000304.1:0-4386 GCA_035542375.1 Steroidobacteraceae bacterium
CGACCCGATCAACATCCACGCCCTCAAACGGTTTGTCACCGACAAGGTCTACGCAGAACCGCGCCCGCCGGTCGAGCCTGTCCCGCGCCAGTACCCCGAGCGGGTGGCGATCATCGGGGCCGGGCCGTGTGGGCTGACCGCCGCGCAGGACCTCGCGCGGGCCGGGTACGGCGTGACTGTGATTGAGGCGATGCCTGTCGCCGGCGGGATGCTGCGCCTCGGCGTGCCCGAATACCGGCTGCCGACCGACATCATCGAGCGCGAGGTGCAGGACATCATCGATCTGGGAGTCGACCTGCGGTTGAACCAGCGGGTTGATAACCTGGACGACATTTTCGCAGAGGGCTTCGACGCCGTGCTGATCGCCGTCGGCGCACACGAGGGTATCCGCCTCCCGATCCCCGGGGCCAATCTCGACGGCGTGCTGATCAACACGCACTTCCTGCGCGACGTTCGCCTCGGCAAATACCAGCACGGCGCGGATGACACAGCCCCGCTCGGACAGCGTGTGCTGGTCCTCGGCGGTGGGAATGTCGCCATCGACGTGGCGCGCAGCGCGCTGCGTCTAGGGCGTGAGGTCCATCTGGCCTGCCTCGAAAGCCGCGAGGCCATGCCCGCTCATCCCTGGGAAGTGGGCGCCGCCGAGGCAGAAGGTGTGGTTCTGCACCCTGCGCGCAGCTTCGAACGGGTTGTCGACGACGGGAACGGGCACGTCTGCGGTGTGGAGTGCCAGACCGTCAACTCCTTCCATTTCGATGAGACAGGCCGCCTGCACGTCGACAAGGCGGAAGGATCGGCGCATGTCATCCCGTGCGATACGGTGATCTTCTCCGTCGGGCAGCGCGCCGGTCTCGCCTTCATCCCCGGCGACGCCGGTGTGGGTCTGACCTCCAAGCAGACCATCGCCGTGAACCCCAACACGCTGGCGGCCACGCGAGAAGGCGTCTTCGCGGCAGGCGACAGCGTATCTGGCACGGCCTTCGTGATCGAGGCGGTGGCCAGCGGCCACACGGTCGCGCGTTCCATCCTGCGCTACCTGCAAGGTGAGCACCTGGAGCCACCGCGCAAGCCTGAGCTTCCCGTCGTGCACCTGGACCGCGCGGAGATCGAAGCCCGCATTGCGCGGGGCGAGATCAAGCCTGAGCCGCGTGTCCCGCTGCCTGAGCTGCCGGTGGAGCAGCGCGTCAGCAATTTCTACGAGGTGGAAGGCGGCTACGACGACGAATCTGCCCAGCGCGAGGCAGCGCGCTGTCTGGCATGCGGCATTTGCTCGGAGTGCATGAGCTGCACCTTCACCTGCGGGGTGAACGCCATCGATCACGACATGGTGGCGCAGGAAGAGACGGTGCGGGTGGGGGCGGTCATCCTCGCGCCGGGCTACCAGGTCTACCGCGCCGAACTGTCGCAGGAGTATGGCTTGGGCCGCTACCCCAACGTCATCACCGCGCTCCAGTTCGAGCGGTTGCTCGCGGCGTCCGGTCCGACCCTCGGCCATGTCCGGCGGCCCTCGGATGACGTTGCGCCGAAGCGAGTGGCGTTCCTCCAGTGCGTCGGCTCGCGCGATCAAAGCCACGACTACTGCTCGGCGGTGTGCTGCATGTACGCCACCAAAGAGGCGATCATGGCCAAGGAGCACGAGCCGGGCCTGGACGTGCACGTCTTCATGATGGACATGCGCGCGTTCTCCAAGGGCTACTGGAGCTATTTCGAGCGAGCGCGCGATCGTTACGGCGTGCGCTACACGCGCTGCCGCATCAGCGCCCTCCACGAGGACCCGCACACCCACGATCTGTTCGTGCGCTATCAGGACGAGGAGGGGCAGCTTCACCGCGAGCGCTTCGATCTGGCCGTGCTCTCCGTCGGCATGGAGATTGCCGCGCCGGTCCGCGAGTTGGGACGCCGCCTGGGAATTGAACTGGACGAGTATGGCTTCTGCCACACCGTGCAGTTCAACCCGCTGGAAACCAGCCGCCCCGGCATCTATGCGGTCGGCCCGTTCCGCGAGCCTAAAGACATTCCGGAGTCCGTGATCGAGGCCAGTGGCGCCGCTGCTGCCGCCGCGACCCAGATCGGCACGTCGCGCTTCACGCTCACCACGCAGCCAGAATTCCCGCCGGAGCGCGATGTCAGCGGAGAGCCGCCGTGCGTCGGGGTATTTGTCTGTCACTGCGGCTCGAATATCGGCGGTTATCTGGATGTGCCGGATGTCGCGGAGTATGCCAGTACACTGCCGGGCGTGGTCCACGCCGAGTCGAACCTGTATACCTGCTCGCAGGACAGCATCAAGCACATCGCGGAGCAGATTGTGGAGCATGGACTCAACCGCGTGGTGGTCAGTAGCTGCACGCCGCTGACGCACCAGCCCCTGTTCCAGGACTGCCTGCGCACCGCCGGGCTGAACCCGTTCCTGTTCGAGATGGCCAATATCCGCAACCAGTGCTCGTGGGTCCACTCCACCGAGTGGGAGGCCGCCACGGCCAAAGCCAAAAATCTGGTGCGGATGGCGGTCGCGCGCGCGGCGCTGCTGGAACCCCAGCACACCGTGGACGTGCCGGTGCAGCGCGCGGCCCTGGTGGTGGGCGGCGGCGCAGCGGGCATGACGGCGGCGCTGTCCCTGGCCGAGCAGGGCTTCCCGGTGCACCTGGTCGAGCGCGAGGCCGACCTGGGCGGCAACCTGCGACATGTGTTTGTTCCGCGCAATGGCCATGATCCCCAGCAGGTTTTGCGCCATCTGGTTAACCGGGTCTGTGCCCACCCGGCGATTACCCTGCACCTGCAAAGCCAGGTCGTCGCCTCCAGCGGCTTCCTCGGCAATTTCAGCAGCGTGATCGAAGGCCCGGACGGGGAACGAAACGATGTGGCGCACGGCGTCACCATCCTGGCGACCGGCGCGCAGGAGTACCGAGGGCCGGAGTACGGCTACGGGAGCGATCCGCGCATCCTCACCCAGCAGGAGTTTGAAGCGCGGCTTGCCAGCGGGCACGACCTGCCCGACTCGGTGGTGATGATCCAGTGCGTCGGCCCGGCGGAGCAGTTCTGCAGCCGCATCTGCTGCACCGTGGCGCTTAAGAACGCCCTTGCGCTCAAAGACCGGAAGCCGGACGCGCAGGTCGTCATCCTGTACCGCGATATCCGCTCCTACGGGTTCAAGGAACGGCTGTATACCGCCGCCCGCGAGCGCGGCGTGATCTTCTTGCGCTACGACGACGATCACCGCCCACAGGTCGAACGCAACGGCACGTTGGCCGTCTACGCGACCGACCTGGCTCTGCGGCGGGCCGTAACGCTTCAGCCCGACCTGCTGGTGCTCAGCATGCCGGTCGTGCCGCGCGAGGACGTGCACCGGCTCGCAGGGCTGTTCAAAGCCAACATCGACGCCGATGGGTTCTTCCTGGAGGCCCACGTCAAGCTGCGCCCGGTGGATTTCGCCTCCGACGGCCTGTTCATGGCAGGGATGGCGCACTACCCCAAGCTGCTGGACGAAAGCATGGTCCAGGCCCAGGCGGCTGCCGCCCGCGCGGCACGGGTGCTCAGCCGCGAAACCCTGACGGCAGGTGGGCGCGTGGCCGTAGTGGACCCGTCGCGCTGCACGGGCTGCCTGACCTGCGTGCGCATCTGCCCATTTGGTGTGCCGGCGATCCGGCCGAACCTGACCGGGGTGGGGAATATCCTGGGCGCGGCGTATATCGAGGCGGCAGTGTGCCAGGGATGCGGATCGTGTGCGGCGGAGTGCCCGGCCCAGGCCATCCAACTCATGCATTACACCGACGCGCAGTTGCAGACCAAGGTCGGCGCATTGTTGAACCCGGCGGCAGGGTTTGTCCCGCTGGACCAGATCGTGCAAGTCCAAGGAGACCCAACCTGATGAGCGACTCCCTACTGCACATCATCGCCTATTGCTGCGAACACTGCGCCTATGCCGCGGCGGACCTGGCTGGGGGACTCCGTATGCAATATCCCCCGGCGATCAAGATCGTGCAACTGCCGTGCACGGGCCGGATCGATGTGCTGACGGTTTTGCGCGCCTTCGAGGACGGTGCGGACGGCGTGCTGGTTGCCGGTTGACTGCCCGGCGACTGCCATTACCTGGAAGGTAATACAAACGCCAGACGCCGTATAGAGCATATCAAAGACCTGCTGGGGCAGATCGGCCTGGAGCCGGAGCGCCTCCACATGTTTAACATGTCGGCAGCTATGGCGGGTGACTTCGTCACGGCCACCACGACCATGACTGAACAGATTACTACCCTGGGGCCGAATCCCTTGCGCGGCCCGCGGACGACCGCAACCGATGCTGAGCGTGGAGACTAACCTATGATCGTTGCTGAGCAAAAGAAACTGGAAGAGATCAAGACACTGGTTGGGGACGCCAGGAAGGTCCTGGTC
>DATKLO010000305.1:0-17261 GCA_035542375.1 Steroidobacteraceae bacterium
CCCCTTTGCCGGTGGCGGGAGCCCCTTTCATTGCGTCTGCTCGTCTATAACATCCGGTACGCTACGGGCACAGGTCCTGCGTTCCATCTGCCTCTTCCCGGCGCAGGCTACCTGCGCAGCAACCGCAAGGTGCTCGCCGGCATCACCGACTTCATCCGCTCCGAGCAACCCGACGTCGTGGGCCTCATCGAGGTGGACACCGGCTCGATCCGCACCGGCATGGTGAACCAGGCCGAGCACATCGCCGGCTCGCTCGGCCACTATTCAACCTTCCAGTGCAAGTACGGCACCTCCTCGATCAATAATCTCGTGCCCATCGTGCGCAAGCAGGCGAATGCCTTCCTGTCGGCGCCGCATGTGCACGGGGAGCGCTTCCACTACTTCGATACCGGCATCAAGCGGCTGATCATCGAACTCGAACTGGATGACGTGTGCGTCTTTCTCGTGCATCTGTCGCTGAAGTTCCGTCATCGCCAGTACCAGCTGCGCTCGTTGCACGACCTGATCGTGCAGTCGCCCAAGCCCGTGATCGTCGCGGGCGACTTCAACACGTTCTGGGGAACGCACGAGATCTACCTGTTCATGCGCGCCGCGGGCCTGCGCAGCGCCAACTCCGCCGGCCTGCCCTCATTCCCCGCCCGGGTGCCGCGGATCGAGCTCGACTTCATCCTGGTCAGCGAGGGCATCGAGGTCACCGATTTCCGCGTTCCCGATGTGCGCTTCTCGGATCACCGCCCCCTGGTGTGCGATTTCCACATCCGCCCGGGCACCGTCGCACGCCAGACGGCAGCCTGAACTCCCGCGGCCGGCGCGCCGCCTGTGAAAGGTTCCGCCCATGACCGACCCAACCGCCTGGCAATCCGAACACGACGCGGACGGCGTCGTGTGGCTCACGATCGACAAACCGGGCACTTCCGCCAACGTGCTCTCCAGCAGCGTGCTGCGTGAGCTGGATGCCGTGCTCGAACCGCTCGCGCGCAGCCCACCGCGAGCGGTGGTCGTGATTTCGGCCAAGAAGAGCGGCTTCGTCGCAGGCGCCGACATCAAGGAGTTCACCGGCATCACGAACGCCGAGGAGGGCTATAAGCTGATCCGCATTGGGCAGCAGGTACTCGACCGGCTCGAGGCATTACCGTGTCCGACGGTTGCCGCTATACATGGCTTCGCTCTGGGCGGAGGCCTCGAACTGGCCCTGGCCTGCCGCTATCGGGTCGCAGTGGGCGATGAGCGGCTGTCCCTCGGTCTGCCGGAGGTGCAGCTGGGTATCCACCCGGGGTTCGGCGGGACTGTGCGTTCCGTACGGCTCGTCGGCGTGCGCCCCGCGATGGAGATGATGCTCACCGGAAAGCCGGTCCGGGCTGAGAAGGCCCTGCGCATCGGACTCGTGGACAAGCTGGTTCCCGCCGATCAGCTGCGCAGCGCCGCGCGCGAGCTGGCCCTGAATCCCCCTGCCCCCCATCAGCCGCCCTTTGGTGAACGTGTGCTCGGCTGGCCGGGAATCCGTGGCTTCGTCAAGAGCACCCTGATCGCGCAGGTAGCGGCCAAGGCGCCCCGCGAGCACTACCCCGCTCCCTACGCCGTGATCGACCTCTGGGCGCGGGGCGGAACCTCGTTCGAGGCGGAAGCGCGCTCCATCGCCCAACTGTTCGTTTCGCCCACCTCACGCAACCTCGTGCGGGTGTTCCTGCTGCAGGACCGGCTCAAGGCCCTTGGTGGCAAGGCTGGCCAGGAGCTGAAACAGGTGCATGTCGTCGGTGCGGGCGTCATGGGAGGCGACATCGCCGCTTGGGCCGCGATCCGGGGCTTCTCCGTGACGTTGCAGGACCGTGCGCTCGAGTACATCGAGCCCGCACTCAAGCGTGCGGGGGAGCTGTTCGACAAGCGGCTGCGTGATCCCGCGAAGAACGCTGAGGCACGCGCACGACTGCGCGCCGACGTGAATGGCGATGGCGTCCCGGATGCGGACGTGGTGATCGAGGCGATCTTCGAGAGCCTGGATGCGAAGCGGGAGCTGTACGCGCGACTCGAGCCGCGTATGAAGCCCAGCAGCATCCTCGCGACGAACACCTCGAGCATCATGCTCGAGCCGCTGATGGAGAAGCTCGCCCGACCCGAGCGGCTGGTGGGCCTGCATTTCTTCAATCCCGTCCCGCAGATGCCGCTGATCGAGATCGTGCAGTCGGCGCGCACCGATGCCGCCGTCCTGCAGAGCGCCATCGGTTTTGCCCGCCGCCTGGACAAGCTGCCCGTGCCCTGTCGCAGCGCGCCGGGCTTCGTCGTCAACCGTGTCCTCATGCCCTATCTGCACGAGGCCATGTTCGCCGCGCAGGAAGGTGTGCCGCTGGCCCTGATCGACCGCGCCGCGGTCGAATTCGGCATGCCCATGGGACCCATCGAGCTGGCGGATGTCGTGGGTCTGAACGTGGCGCGCGATGTGGGCGAGATCATTGCGGCGGAACTCGGCCGCCCGGCACCCGACCTGACACGACTGCGCGAGCTGGTGAAGGCGAACAGGCTCGGCCGCAAGAGCGGTGAAGGGTTCTACGTCTGGAAGGACGGCAAGCCTTTGAAGCCCGATGCGGGCGGCGCCGCCGTCCCCGCCGACCTCATCGACCGGCTGATCCTCGTCATGGTGAACGAGTGTGTGGCGTGCCTGCGCGAGCGCGTGGTGGAGGAAGTCGACCTGATCGATGCCGCCGTGATCTTCGGCACCGGCTTCGCCCCCTTCCGTGGCGGTCCCCTCACCTACGCGCGTACTCGCGGCAGCGCGGCGGTGCTCGCGCGCCTGGGC
This sequence comes from Steroidobacteraceae bacterium, assembly GCA_035542375.1. Classification (GTDB taxonomy): domain Bacteria; phylum Pseudomonadota; class Gammaproteobacteria; order Steroidobacterales; family Steroidobacteraceae; genus 13-2-20CM-66-19. Next base: position 2,792 of record DATKLO010000305.1, read on the forward strand.
GAGCTCGCGGCCCGCTACGGTACGCGGTTCAACGCCGACCCGGGCTGGTCCCTGCTGGGTGCCGACGGAAAGGCGTGATCCACGCGGGTGCGGCCAGGGCGCCGATGGAAAAGCGTGATCCGCGCCCACGGAAAGCGTGAACGCGGTTCCAGTCCGCCAAGCGGCCTGTGTTACCATCGACCGTGATTTGCGACGCACCAACCTCGGGTTCACGGCGTCAGGTTCGGTGAAATGCACGACGAACGCGAAGCCAGCGTTCAATTGCTCAAACAGTTCGCACCTCTGGACGGCCTGAAGCGCGACAACCTGGCCGCGCTCGCCAAGAAGGTCAGCGTACGGACGATGTCGGCCGGACGCATGCTCTTCAAGGAAGGCGACACCGACAAGCGCACGGTCTGGCTGGTCGGGGGCATGGTAGAGATCCGCGAAGGCGATCGCACCATCGCCATGATCCGCGGTGGCACGCCCGAAGCCCGCAATCCCCTCTTCCCGAAACTGCCACGCACGGTGAGCGCCCGCGCGGTCGATGAGATCAGCTACCTGTCCATCGACAGCGAGCTGCTGGATGTGATGATCACGTGGGACCAGACCGGCACCTACGAGGTGGCCGAGCTGCAATCCCAGCTCGAGGGCAGCGGCGCCGACGACTGGATGACCACGCTGCTGCAGACCAAGGCTTTCCACCGCATCCCACCGGCGAACATCCAGGCCATCTTCATGCGCCTGCAGCGCACGCCCTACAAGGCGGGCGATGTGGTCATCAAGCAGGGCGATGAAGGCGATTACTTCTACGTCATTGTCAACGGCAAATGCGTGGTCACGCGCGAGACTCCGCTGAATCGCGAAGGCATCAAGCTTGCCGAGCTGAGCGTCGGAGACACCTTCGGCGAGGAGGCCCTGATAGCCGAGGCCAAACGCAACGCCACGGTGGCGATGCTCACCGATGGCGTGCTGATGCGCCTGAACAAGCAGGATTTCCGCGAGCTCATGAACGAGCCGCTGCTGCAGTGGGTGGACTACGAGAAGGCGCGCGAGATCGTCGAGCGTGGCGGACGCTGGCTGGATGTGCGCCTGCCGAGCGAGTTCCAGAACCTCGCCATCGAGGGCGCGGTCAACATCCCGCTGTATTTCATCCGGCTCAAACTCTCCGCGCTCGACCGCAATGTCCCGTACGTCGTGTACTGCGACACCGGCCGGCGCAGCTCCGCCGCTGCCTTCATACTGGTGGAGCGCGGCTTCGATGCCTACGTGCTGACAGGCGGCCTCACCAACAGCAGCGTCGCGCTGCGGCGTTCGGCCTGAAGATCCCGATTGGCGGATGAGCAGGGCGCGATCGCGCCGTTGCGGCGGGTTCGCCCCGCTACATCGTGTGCGTGGCCTTGTCGCCCGAGAGCGCGCCAGCCAGATAGGTCTCGATCTTCTTCTGGGTCTGGCCGCGATCCTGATCCGAGAACTGCACGCCGATACCGGCGGTACGCTTGCCCTGCGCGCCCTTGGGCGTCACCCAGATGACACGCCCGGCCACGGGCAGCTTCTCGTCCTCGCCCATCAGGTTCAGCAGCATGAAGACTTCATCGCCCAGCCGATAGTTGCTGTTGGTGGGGATGAACAGGCCGCCGTTGCGCACGAACGGCATGTAGGCCAGGTACAAGGCGCTCTTGTCCTTGATGGTCAGAGTCAGCAGACCCGGCTTGTTGCCACCCGTACGCAATGTCCTACCTCTGGCTCGGCTCGCTCACGTCAGCTCTTCAATGGGGTCAGACGGCGCAACAGGCTCTCGAGCGCCAGCCCCCGGTTGATCGGCGTCTCGAGCGCGGACTTGAGTTCACGAACCCCGTCCAGCAGCTCGAACGCCCGCCGTATATTCAAGACCGTCTGCCGCCCTGGCAAGTGGGTTCCAGCGCCCACTTCTGTCAAAAGGCCCGGTGCGCGCAACGGGCCGCGAATTCGATCCGTGATCCAGTTCTCAATGCACCTCAGGCGCAGCGGCAGCTCGCTCCGCGCCCATTTCTCCGCCAGCACCAGCGGATCGGTGCGGCCGGCGAGCGTCGCCTCCAGTTCCTGCCTCACTTCGGCGCCGATCTGCACGACGGCCGCGGCATCGGCCTTTGCCGCCAGCAGCGGTGATTCGCCCATCACATCGAGCACCGCGGCCCAGTTCTGCGGTCCCTGTGACCGTTCCAGCCAGTTCAGCGACTGATCACGCGGCGGTGCACTGATACGTATCCGCTGGCAGCGGCTGAGGATGGTGGCGGGCAAGCGCGACGGCTGCGTAGCGACCAGCATCAGCACGGTGCGGGCTGGTGGCTCCTCCAGTGTCTTCAGCAGCGCATTGGCCGCAAATCGGTTGAGCGCATCGGCCGGGGAGATCACCCCCACGCGATAGCCGCCCTGGTGAGGGGTCAGCGCCAGATCCTGTGCCAGCTCGCGCACCTGCTCGATGCGGATCTGCTTCGACTCCTCCTGCAGGCGCAGCTCCAGCAGATCCGGATGCTGACCCGCCGCCACGCGCCGACAGGCGTTGCACTCACCGCACGGGGCCCGCTCTCCTTGCGTACACAAAACCAGCTGCGCGATCCAGGTGGCGAGCCAATCGCCGCCAGCTCCTGGAGCCTCGTGAATCAAAAGGCCGTGCGGCATGCGGTCCGCACGAAATGCAGCGCGGATCGGCTGCGCCGCCGCATCCAACCACGGTGCAATCTGCTGCCCGCTCAAGAGACCCTCTCCAGCAACCGCTCCAGCACACGAGTGACCTGTTTCGTGACCGAATCCAAAGGCGCGCCGGCGTCGATCACGCGCACGCGCCGCGGGTCCTGGCGCGCAATCGCCAGATAACCCTCGCGCACCCGACCGAAGAACGCTTCGGTCTCCGCCTCGAAGCGGTCCGCGGCCTGTCCCGATCGGCTGCGCGCCCGGGCCAGACCCGCCGCTACAGGCAGATCGAGCAGCAGCGTGCAGTCAGGGTGCACAGTACCCTGCACCGCCGCGGCGAGCTGCTCGATCCAGGCGAGATCGATCCCCCGCCCGTAACCCTGGTAGGCGCGGGTCGCATCCGTGAAGCGATCGCAGACCACCCACTCGCCCCGGCTCAGGGCCGGCCCTATCAGATTGTCCACGTGGATGCTGCGGGCCGCGAACATCAGCAGCGTTTCGGCAGTCCCGGAAACCGCTTCCGCACCACGTTCCAGCACCACCTGGCGCACGCGCTCGGCCAAGGGTGTGCCGCCCGGCTCGCGCGTAGCGCGCACGGGGATCCCGCGTGCCACGAGCCAATCGCACACCTGCCTGGCGACGGTCGACTTGCCGGCACCCTCGATACCTTCGAGCGTGATGAAGCGGCCCCGGCTCATCGCGAACCGCTCCCCGTTTGCGCTTCGGGAACCCTCGAGCGGATCCCGTTCGCCGGGCCCGGGGACGAAGCCGCCGGGGCGTGGCTGCCCACACCACGCTGCGTGCTGCGCAGGTTGTCCAGATAGTGCTTCACCGCCAGATTGTGCTCTTCGAGCGTCCTGGAGAAATGGTGCCCGCCATCACCAGTACCCGTGGCGACGAAATACAGCTCACCGGCTTCCTGCGGGTGCACGGCCGCGAGCAGCGATTCCCGCCCCGGGAGCGCAATCGGCGTCGGCGGCAAGCCAGCCCGCGTGTACGTATTGTAGGGCGTGTCCGTGACCAGATCGCGCGTATGGATCTCGCCGTCGTAGCTGGCCCCCAGACCATAGATGACAGTCGGGTCGGTCTGCAGCCGCATCCCCTTGCGCAGTCTTGCCACGAACACGCCCGCGATCCGCGGCCGCTCGGCCGGCAGCCCAGTCTCCTTCTCCACGATCGAGGCCAGGGTGAGCGCCTCATAGGCATTCTGCAGGGGCAGGTCCGGGCTGCGCGACTGCCAGGCCGAATCCAGCGCGGCCTGCATGGCCGCGTACGCCTTGTTCAGGATCTCCAGGTCACTGGTGCGCGCGGCGAACCGGTAGGTGTCCGGAAAGAAACGCCCCTCGGGATACTCGCCCGCATGACCCATCGCCGCCATCACCTCGGCGTCAGTCTTGCCGCGCAGCGCGTGGGTGATGGCCGGGTGTGTATCCAGGGTGTGGCGCAGGTCGGCGAAGCGCGACCCTTCGATCACAGTGAGTTGCTCGAGAAGCACCCGACCCTGATCGAACATCTGCAGGATCTGGGCCGCGCTGGAGTTCGTCGGGATCTCGTAGGTGCCAGCCTGCATCCGTCGAGCATGGCCGCTGATGCGCCGTTCGATGCGGACGTACCATTCCACAGCGCGCGGATCGCGAAGTGCACCCTGCTTCTCGAGCGTGCCCAGCACGGTGCGGATGCTGGCCCCCTCTTGCACTTCGATGCGCAGCGGTGCATGAGAAGGGCCTGTCGCGTTGAACTCGCTCTGCAGCCAGAGGTATCCGCCCGCAGCCGCCCCGCCAACAAGCAACATGAACGCCAGAATCGCGGTGAGGATCCGCAGCGTTCTAACCATGACGGGTACCATCCAGCAACGGGGCAAGCGCCGCCTGCAACCGGCGCGTCACGGGACCGGGTTCCAACACCCTTCCATCCAGCTCCCGCACCGGCCAGATACCAATCCTTGCGTTGGTCAGAAAGATCTCCTGTGCCGAGCGCACGTCCGCGGCGCGCAGTTCAGACTCCCCGACATTCACGCGGGCAGCTTGCGCCTCGGCCAGAACAACCTTGCGCATGACACCGGCCACGCCACAAAGATCCAGGCGTGGCGTCATCAGGCTGCTGCCGTTTACCAGAAACACGTTGCTCATCGTGCCCGATACGAGCCGTCCGGAGTGACTGTAGAGCAAGCCTTCCGCCAGATCCGGCCCGGGCCAGTCGGCGCGTGCGAGGATCTGCTCCAGGCGGTTGCAGTGTTTGAGGCCCGCCAGCGCGGGATTCTCGCCCAGCCGGAATTCCCGCGTGCACACGCGGACACCCCGTTCGGCGCATGCCGGATCCTCGTCCGGCCAGGCTTGGCGCATCGTGATGCGCCTCGCCCGCTCGTTGCCGGCAGCGGCGTAGCCACGTTGCGTAGCGGTTCCGCGCGTGACAATGACTTTGATCAGGCAGCGCGGGGTGTCGCGCGCCAGTGCGAGCACCTCCGCGCGCAGAGCCTGCATGTCGGGAAAATCGATGCGCAGCCGGCTGCAGCCCAGTGCCAGGCGCTCGCAGTGCAGATCGAGGAACCGGGGTACCCCGCCCACGCAGGCTATGGTTTCGAACAGCCCATCGCCGAACTGCAGGCCCCGATCGAGCACACTGAGCTGCGCCTCGGCCCGGCCGTCCACCAGCGTGATCGGGGTGGCGGGTGGCCGGCGAGACTCACCACCGGTCGTGCCGTCAGCTGCCCTGCCCTCAGCCCCTGCGCCGCCCTCAGCCCCTGCGCTGCTCGCGGCCGGCGCTCGGCCTGTCACGCAACGGCTCCCGCTGCCTGACTGATATCGAATGCGGCCAGCATGCCCCGCGCCTTCGCGCGCGTCTCTTCCAGCTCCCGCTGCGGATCGGAATCAGCCACGATGCCGCCCCCTGCGCGCAGCTCCACGCTACCCTCGCTGACCGTCATGGTGCGGATCAGAATGTTCATGTCCATGGTGCCGTCGCGACCCAGGAAGCCAAGCGAGCCGGTGTAGGCACCGCGACCTGTGCCCTCGAGTTCCGCGATGATCTGCATGCAGCGGAACTTCGGACACCCTGTGATCGTGCCCCCCGGAAACACCGCCCGCAAAGCTCCAATTGGCGTGACGTCCGCGCGCAGTTCGCCCGTCACGTTCGAAACGATGTGGTGCACATGTGCGTAAGACTCGATGGTCATCAGCTCATCCACGCGAACGGTACCAGCGCGACAGACTCGGCCAAGATCGTTGCGCTCCAGATCGATGAGCATGATGTGTTCGGCGCGCTCCTTGGGGTGCGCCGCAAGTTCCTTCATCTCGACGAGGTCCACGCCCGGCCGCAAGCTGCGCGGGCGCGTGCCGGCAATGGGTCGCGTGTCCACGTGCCGGCCTTGCACGCGCAGCAGCCGCTCAGGGGAGGAACTCAGTATGCGGGCACCGCGCCACTGCGCCAGTGCCGCAAAGGGCGCGGGATTCGCGCGGCACAGGCGGTTGTAGAGCGCCGCGATATCCGGCTCGCCCGCGAACTGCACGCGCCACGGACGCGACAGATTCGCCTGGTAGATGTCTCCGGCCCGCACGTATTCCTTGGCTCGCGCCACGCGATGCAGGTACTTCGCCGGTTCCTCCTCGAACACCGCCTCGACACGCAGCAGATCGTTCAGCGGCTCGGCCTGTCCGGCCGCCGCCTGGCGCGCGTCAGCCTCAATGCGATCCAGAGCGGCCGCGCATTCTGGCTCCGCAATCGCGTACACCCTGCCTGATGCGCGCTCATGAATCAGTGCGCAGGGCGCGCGCAAGGCAAACGCCTGCCAGGGAAGCTTGGCGCGCGGCAGGAGCAGTTTCGGCTCGATCTCGCGCGCCATTTCATACGACAGGAAGACAGCCCATCCGCCGTTGAAACCCGGGTGATGCGGCGGTGCAGTGCCGCCACGGGCAGCGGTGTCGCTGTGTACAGCCGCGCCGGCGGAGCCAACATCCCGCTCCGCCAGCCACCAGTTCTCCAGCGCCGTGAGGAAATCGGGGCCCTGAACAGTGGTCCCGTCGGCGCCCAGACGACCGTCGCAGTCCAGCCAGAGTGCGGCACGGGGTTCGGCAAACAGGATACTCGCTCGGCTCAGCGGACCATCGGCCGCGCTGTCGAGCAGGATCGGGTAACGCTCCGGTGAGCGGGCGGCGAGCCGCCGTAGCACCTGGGGCGGTACCTCGAGTTCGCGGATGACGGGGCCGGACCCCGCTGTGGCGCGCATCGGAGCCCTCACGGGCTCACATCAGCCGGTGAAGCGCCGGAAGATGACCGAGCCATTGGTGCCCCCGAAGCCGAATGAGTTCGACAGGGCCACGTCCACCTTCATCTGGCGGGCGGTGTTGGGTACGTAATCCAGATCGCACTCCGGGTCGGGCGTGTGGTAGTTGATCGTCGGCGGCACCACGCCATCGCGGATCGCCAGCACCGAGAAGATCGCTTCCACCACCCCGGCCGCGCCCAGCAGGTGACCAGTCATGGACTTGGTGGAGCTGATGGCGAGCTTCGCAGCGTGAGCCCCGAACGCGCGCTTCATCGCGAGCGTCTCGGCCTTGTCACCCAGCGGCGTGGAGGTCGCATGCGCATTGATGTACTGCACCTGATCAGGATTCAGGGCAGCATCCCGGAGTGCATTGACCATCGCCAGACGAGCCCCCTCGCCGTCCTCGGGAGGTGCGGTAATGTGGTGAGCATCCCCGCTCATGCCAAAGCCGACCAGTTCCGCGTAGATGTTGGCTCCACGCGAACGGGCGTGCTCGAGCTCTTCCAGAATGACCGCGCCGCCGCCGTCACTGAGCACGAAACCATCACGATCCTTGTCCCAGGGACGGCTCGCCTCCTGAGGCGAGTCATTGCGGGTGGACAGCGCCTTGGCCTGCCCGAAGCTTCCCAGGCCCAGAGGAGTGGTGGCCATCTCACCGCCACCGGCGACGACCAGATCGGCATCGCCGTACTGGATCGTGCGCATGGCCAGTCCGATGGCATGCGTCGAAGTCGTGCAGGCCGTGACGACACCCAGGTTGGGACCGCGCAGGCCGTATTTGATCGACAGGTGGCCGGCGATCATGTTGACGATCGAGGCGGGCACGAAGAAGGGCGAGATCTTGCGCGGACCACCCTTGAGGTAGGTCGCGTACTCCGCCTCGATGGTGCCGAGCCCGCCGATGCCGGCTCCGCACACCGCCCCACAACGCTCCGGCTGTGCCTTCGAGAAGTCGATGCCGCAGTCAGCCACCGCCTGGATACCGGCGGCCACCCCGTAGTGCATGAACTCGTCCATGCGGCGGGCATCCTTGGGCGTGATGTACTGCGAGATGTCGAAATCCCGCACGGCGCCGCCAAAGCGCACCGGGAAGGCGGACACATCGAAACGGGTTACCGGCCCGATGCCGCTCTCACCCCGCAGGATGGCATCCCAGGCGTTCTTGACCGTGCTGCCTACGGGCGAAACGATGCCGAGGCCGGTGACGACGACACGACGTTTGCTCACACGCTACCTGTATGAAGACGATGGGACGGGAGGGGCGCGCGGACCTCGCAGCCGGCCGCGGCAGTCGCCGGGCCGGTCGCCCCGGGATGCGCGGGGTCAGGCTTTGTTGCGGCGATCGTTGATGTACTCGATTGCCTGCTGGACCGTGGTGATTTTCTCGGCGTCCTCATCGGGAATCTCGATCTCGAATTCCTCTTCCAGAGCCATGACCAGCTCGACCGTATCGAGCGAATCGGCTCCCAGATCGTCCACGAACGACGCATCGTTCGTGACCTGTTCCTGTTTGACGCCCAGCTGCTCGGCAACGATGGCTTTGACCTGCTGCTCAACTGTGCTCATTAGCGCGTTGTCCTTCTAATAGAACGGTAATTCATGCCGACCCCCGCCCGGACCGAAGCGGTCCAGCCCGGCGGCGCGGGCGCGGTATTGTAGGGGAACACCCCCGGTGCTGCCACTCGATTGGAAATGCGAGTGGTTGTTTTTGCTGGCGAAACTCCGCCCCCTGCGTTCCTGCCCGCGAACCTGCGCGGCGCACCGCCCATGTGGCGCGCATCCAACGCAGGTTGCAGCGGTACTCAGGGCATGTACATGCCGCCGTTGACGTGCAGGGTCTCGCCCGTGATGTAGCCAGCGGGGGCGGAACTGAGGAACAGCACCGTGGCCGCGACGTCCGCCGGTGACCCGAGCCGGCCCATAGGAATGTGTGTCAGAAGCGCCGAACGCTGCTCCTCGGTCAGCGCGCGTGTCATGTCCGTGTCGATGAAGCCGGGAGCGACGGCGTTGACGGTGATGCCGCGCGAGGCGACTTCCTTGGCCAGCGATTTGGTGAAGCCCAGGATGCCCGCCTTGGCCGCCGCGTAATTGGCCTGTCCCGGGTTGCCGATGACACCCACCACGGAGGTCAGGTTGATGATGCGGCCGTGGCGCTCCTTCATCATGCGCTTCAGGCAGGCCTTGGAGAGACGGAACACCGAGGTCAGATTGGTGGCGATCACCAGGTCCCAGTCCTCCGGCTTCATCCTCAGCAGGAGCGTGTCGCGGGTGATGGCGGCATTGTTGACGAGGATGGTCGGCATCTGTCCGGCGGCTTCCAGATCCTGGATCAGCGCATCGATGGAGGCGGGATTGCCCACATCGAGTACCGCACCGCGACCGTTGTATCCATGCGACGCCAGAGCGATCGTCAGCGCCGAGGCTCCGTCCGCCGTGGTCGAAGTGCCTATGACGGTGGCTCCCGCGCCGGCCAATGCCATGGCGATGGCGTGGCCAATACCGCGGGATGCCCCCGTGACCAGCGCAATTTCCTTCTCCAGCATGCTCAGCTCCCTGGATGCATGGCGGGGGTTCCGGCACCCGTCGCCGCGAGCGCCGCATCAATCGAGGCCGCATCCTCCAGAGCCAGGAATTCGGATCCGGCACTTCGCTCGATGCGCCGGTTCAGACCGGTGAGCACCTTGCCCGGGCCACATTCGATGGTCAGCGCGATGCCCTGCCCCGTCAGCGCCCGGATGGTCTCCCACCAGCGCACCGGACTGGAGAGCTGTCGGCCCAGGTGGGCGCGGATCTCGGCCGGGTCGCTGTGCTCCTTTACATCCACTGGGCTCAGGCAGCGGATTTTTGGGGTGCGGATCTCGACGTTGGCGAGCTGCTCGGACAGACGCTTTCCCGCCTCGAGCATGAGACTGCTGTGAGAAGGCACGCTGACCGGGAGCGTAATGGCCTTCTTCGCTCCGTGTGCCTTGGCGATCTCGATGGCGCGAAGCACGGCACTCGCCTGACCGGCTATCACCACCTGTCCGGGCGAATTGAAATTGACCGCCTGCACCACTTCGCCCGCCGCCGCCTCGGTACAGGCCTTGACCACATCGGCATCCTCCAGACCGAGGATCGCCGCCATGGCACCGGTCCCGGCGGGCACGGCCTCCTGCATGACCCGACCCCGGAAGCGGACCAGGGAGATCGCAGCGCGGAACTCCAGTGACTGCGCGCACACCAGAGCCGTGAACTCTCCCAGGCTGTGGCCGGAGACCACGAGCGGCTCGCCGCCACCCCGATTGCGCCACAGGCGCCAGGTCGCCACCCCTGCGGCCAGCATGACCGGTTGCGTGTTGTGCGTGGAGTCGAGCTGCTCTTTCGGGCCCTCCTGGGCGAGTTTCCACAGATCGAAGCCCAGCTCGGAGGAAGCCTCATCGAACGTGGCCCGGACCACGGGATCGGTTGCCGCGAGCGCGGCGAGCATGCCGACGGACTGCGAACCCTGACCGGGGAAGACGAAGGCAAAGGCCATGAAATCTCCTAAGACAAAGCTTGTCGATTATACCGGGTGCTTGCGCCACAGCAGCCACACGGCCGGCAAGGCTCCCCCGATCGCGCCATACAGATGCGCATCGACGACAACTCCGGCATGGCTGTCGGAGAACGGGAGCGCGCCTGCGGTCTGCTCATAAACCAGCTTCGCGACGATGAACGCGGCCAGCAGCCAGCCGTCCAGGTCGCCACGACGCACATGGGCAAGGGTCCCCGCCACCATCACGCCGTGCAGCACTCCGGAGGAACCCACATACCACGCCACTGTCGAATCGCGAAGCCACAGGCCCGCATCGATGCCCGCCATGGAGGCCAGGACGATCACAAGCCACTGCACGGGACGGTAGTCGCGCGCGAACAGGGCCCACATGAGCAGCAATCCGAGGCTGTTGAGGACGGCATGCCCGAGATCCAGGTGCACCAGATGAGCGCTGATCAGGCGCCACAGCTCGCCCTGCGCCAGCGCGGCGCGGTCGTAGCGCAGCGCGACCCTGCCCGCCTCGCCGGCGAGTTCGGGGAGCAGCAGCAGCGCGCAGGCCAGCACCAGCGCCAGGCCCCAACGGCCGTCGCCATTGAGCGACGTGAGTAAACGTCTAACCCCGTTCACACAGGCCTTTGACCCTCATTTGTTATGATCCGCCGCCCATTACGGCCAGATCCGGCCGGCCACGGGACACGAGCCATGAAGCACCATCGGGACGAGCAGCAGGTTAACAGAGCCGCCACGGAGCCGGGCCCGGCGCGGCCATGGGCTCGGCCGCTCGGCGGCCTGCCTGTCGGGGTGCGCGGCTTCACGCTGATCGAAATCATGGTGGTGGTGATCATCATCGGCCTGCTGGCCGCCGTGATCGTGCCCTCGGTGATCAGCAAGGTGGATGAGGCTCGCGTCACCAAGGCGAAGCAGGACATCCAGAGCCTGGAGACCGCGCTCACGATGTTCCGCCTGGACAACTCCAAGTACCCCACCACGGATCAGGGCCTGCAGGCGCTGGTGCAGCAACCCACCGATCCGAGCATCCGGCACTGGCGGCCAGGCGGCTACCTGCAACGTATCAGCAAGGACCCCTGGGGCGCGGACTATCAGTACGTCTTCCCGGGCACGCACGGCAAGGAATATGACCTCTTCACCCTCGGCGCGGACGGCCAGCCCGGTGGCGAAGGCATCAACGCCGATATCGGCAACTGGAACATCGGCGACGAGTGATCGCCATGGCGAGGGCGCGCGCGCGGTCCCGCTCCGCCGGTTTCACGCTGGTCGAGATCCTCGTTGTCGTAGTCATCATCGGCATCATCTCCGCTGGAGTGCTGCTGTCGGTGAATCTCACGGGCCGCGACCGGGAACTGGAGAAGGAAAGCGACCGGCTGCTCGCCCTCGTCAATTACGCGCGCGAGCAGGCTGAACTGCAGACGCGCGAGTACGGCGTGATGTTCCATGAGGATGGTTACCAATTCCTGGTCTACGACGCACGGCGCGGTCTGTGGCGCGAAATCTACGAGGACGACTCGCTGCGCCGGCGCAAGCTGCCCGACGGACTGGATTTCAAACTCTCGGTCGAAGCGCGCCCCGTGGTGTTGACGCCGACCGGTGACCCCAGCAGCCAGCCCGCGGATAAACGTCCGCAGGCAAAGGCCCTGAAGGATGTGACCAGCCTGAAGGATGCGACAACGCCGGGACATGCCCTGGGGGAGGACAGCACGACGCTCAAGGATGCGAAGGCAGTCGTGCCACAGGTGATGATTTTCTCGAATGGTGACCTGACAACATTCGAGGTGACGCTGGAGCGCGAAGGCGGCATGCGCAGCGTCACCCTGACCCAGGACGAGAAAGGCCAGTTCATCGAGAAGCCGCTGCAGGAAGGCACGACATGATCGCCGCCGTGCCGCAGAAAGTTGCCGCGCAGTGGCGAGTCGGTGCGGGGGAATGCCCCGCACCCCTGAGGCGCCTCGCATCGGGTGGCTTCACGCTCATCGAGGTGCTGGTGGCGCTCGTCATCGTCGCTGTCGGCATGACAGCCCTCATGAGCGCACTCAACTCCTCCGCCGGTGCGGTCAGCTACATGACCGACCGTACTTTCGCCGAATGGGTGGCGCTCAATCAGATCGAGCTGTTCAAGTTGCAGCGTCAGCCCGGCCAGGTGCCACCGGTTGGCAACACCGTTGGCGATCTCGACTACGCGGCTCGCGGCTGGCACTGGCGCCAGGACGTTACCGCCACCCAGGTCCAGGGCATCATGCGAGTGGACATGAAGGTTCGCCCGAAGGAAGTCAAAGCAGGCGACGACGACGGGTGGTACGTCACGGTCACGACCCTGTTGGGTGATGCGGTCGGCGCTCCCGGTACCACGATATTACAATGGGATGGGGCGACTGCGGGCACGGGACAACCCGGGGGCCAGAACACGGGCACCACGCTGGGTAACGGCACCACGGGTACGGGTTCCACCGGCACGACCGGCACCTCACTCATTCCGGGCAACAACTCGCCCACGGGCAACACTGGAACGGGCAGTACCGGAACGGGGAACACCGGCACCGGCAACACTGGCACGCCCATACCCCAGCCGCTCAACCCGGGCAGTCCGAATCCGTGAGAACGCAAGGCGGATTCACCCTGCTCGAACTCCTCGTCGCGATGTTCGTCGCCGCGATCATCTTCGCCATGGGCTACGCCACCATCAACCAGGCGGCCAAGGGACGCGTGGAGCTGCAGGAGCAGCAGGCCAAGCTGCTGGAGATGCAGACCGCCATGCGCGTGATGGAACAGGACTTCGTGCAGCTCCAGCCGCGTCCCGTGCGCCAGCCAGTGGGTCCGGGCTATCAGCCGGCGCTGCAATCGAGCCTGACCACACAACCGATGGTGGCTCTGACCCGCGGTGGCTGGAGTAATCCAACAGGACTGCAGCGCCCTGCCCTGCAGCGCGTGGCGTACTTCTTCGACAACGGCACGCTGCGGCGCGAGTACTGGCCAGTGCTGGATGCCACGCAGGCCACCACGACGATCAAGCGCGACCTGATGACCCATTTGAAATCCGTGAGCCTGCGCTTCATGGACGTCTCGAGGACCTGGCAGACGCAATGGCCGGCGCCGACCAACACCGTGGGAGTCAACGATCCACGCTCTCGTCCCATCGCGGTCGAGATCACTCTCGAGACCGAGGACTGGGGCAAGCTCGTGCGCATCGTGGAGGTTGCCGGATGAGACCCTCCGGCCTGTCGGGACTCGCAAGGGCGGGAACGGGTCCGCACCGGCAACGGGGCCTGGCCATGCTCGTGGCCATCCTGCTCGTGGCCCTCGGAACCATCCTCGCCGCGGCAGTGGCCTACGAAAGCGCCATGAGCGCGCGGCGCGGCACCGCGACATTGTCTTTCGACGAGGCGCTGCTGATCAGCGAGGGTGCCGAGGCACTCGCCGCCTATGGCCTGCGCGCGGTCAAGCAGGCCAACAAGTCCGCAACCGGGACCACTGACATTTATCCGGCACAACCCTGGGCGCAGCCCGTGGGACCCCTGGAAGTCGCGCCGGGTGTCACCCTGGAAGCCTCGCTGGAGGACATGCAGGGCCGCTTCAACCTCAACTGGCTGGTGATGGCCGATGGGACGGACCGGCCCAATCCGGCTGCCGTGGCGGCGTTCACGCACTTGCTGGAACTGCTGAACATCGAGCCGCGCTGGACGGATCTGGTGGTGGACTGGATCGACCGGGGACAAACCCCCATGCCGGAAGGGGCCGAGGACAGCGCCTACCTGGGCCAGAATCCCCCTTATCTCACCGCCAACCAGTTCATCACCAGCACCAGTGAGCTGCTGGCGCTGCCCGGCTTTGGCCGCGAGCGCTACGCGAAGCTCGCGCCCTTCATCTCCGCGCTGCCCCCGGGCACGTTGCTCAACATCTGCTCGGCGAAGGCCCAGGTGCTGGACGCCTTCATCCCGGGGCGCACCGATTTCAGCTCCGACCCGGATGGCCTGGAGAAGAACCGCGAGAACGCCGGCGCCTGCTTTCCCAGGTTGAACGACTACAAGGCG
>DATKLO010000306.1:0-25763 GCA_035542375.1 Steroidobacteraceae bacterium
GCGCTCGTAGAACACCGCGCCGTTGACGATCAGTGAGTCGTCGAGCCACGAGGTCTTGAAACCGGCCTCGACGTTGCGCACGAACTCACTGTCGTAGGTCGGCACCAGCGGGCTGGCGTTGAACCCGCCCGGACGATATCCACTGCTGCCCGTCAGGTAGAACGTCTCGCCCCGCTGCGGCTTGTAGGTAATGGTGAGCTTGGGCTGCCAGGCAAGGAACGTGGCGTTCTGGAAGGTGTTGGCGAGCAGGTCGCGGCGTTCCCGGTCATCATGGTCGTAACGCACACCGCCGGTCACCGTCAGTGTCGGCATGACATCGTAGTCGACCTGCCCATAGCCGCCGATGGAGCGGTTGTGATTGCGGCCCTTGCTGTTCACCAGCACCAGCGCCGGGTTGTCGATCTGGCTCGGATCGCCATCGAGGTCGACGAAGGCGCGCGTCTGCAGGGTCTTGTCCGCGTACTGGTACGAGGCGCCCATGACCCAGCGCAGCGGCCCGGAAGCACCCGAGGTCAGGCGCAGTTCCTGGCTGTAGATCTTGTCATCCAGGTCCTGGCCCTGCCCCGCCTGGATGCCGAAGTTGAGGAACCCCCCCGGATCCTGCACCGGGTTGCTGAAGTCCAGATCCGCGCGGTTGACCTCCGTGATCCGGTCATAGCCGGAAATCCAGGTCAGCGTAGCAAAACCGAGGTTGCCATCCACCTTGGCGACGAAGTCCTCGGACAGTCCGGAGGAGTTCGGGTAGAAGCTGTTGGTCGGATTCACGAAAGTGTTGGCATCGGCCGGGCTGATCCAGCTGTACTGGTTGGTCGAGCCGCTGAAGCGGCCGAACTGGCCGCGCAGGTCCACCGTCCAGTCGTCCGTGGCCTTAACGGTCAGGCGGGCGCGTGTGGTGTAGTCGTAGTGCACGAAATCCGACTTGCCGCCCCGATAGTCGTTCGGGATGAGGCCACCCGAGGTGAGATAGTCACCCGACAGCCGGAACAGTACGCGGTCACTGCCAATCGGCCCGGATACACCTCCGGTCGCATTGAATGTCGAGCCGTTGCCATAGCTGAGATCACCGAACGCGGCGACGTGGTCCGTGGGCGTCCTGGTGTTGATGATCACCGCGCCACCGATTGCGTCCCGCCCGTACAGCGTACCCTGCGGGCCTTTCAGCACCTCGATCTGCTCGAGGTCGAACAACCGCATGTTGAACTGCTTCTGGTCGTTCTGCGGCACGCCATCCACCACCACGGCGATCGGTGGGTCCGCGTTGGTGACCTGGGCGAGTCCGCGCACCACCACGAAGCTGTTGCGATAGGTGTCGGCCCGGTCGAAAGTCATGTTGGGCACATAGCCGATGAAATCGGACGTGTCCTTGATGCCGGCATCGCTGATGGCCTGGGCGGTGAACACGTTGACCTGGATGGGGACGTCCTGGAGGCGTTCGGTGCGCTTCTGCGCGGTGACCACGACCTCTTCGAGCGAGTCGTCGGCGAGTGCCGGCGCTGCACATGCCACAGCCGCCACCGTGACCAGTCCGAGCTGCAGGAATGTTTTCATGGTTGTATCAGCCTTACGCGCGTCTGCCGCGCGCTCCCGATTCAATGCCCGGGGCGGGGCTCCCACAAGGGCCGCCGCGGGGGATGGCACCCCCCGGCGCGGGGGGATAGGCCGCTGCGGAGGGATAGGCCGCTGCGGAGGGATAGACCGTTGCGGGGCGATGGGCCGCATCAATCATCGAGATCGGCCAGGCGGCGCAGCGCTTCCGTGCGGCTGTGGACACCCAGTTTGGCGAAGATCCGTTTCAGGTGGTGTTTGACCGTCTCCGGTGACAATCCGAGCTTGCGAGCGATGGCTTTCGTCGTCGCCTGGGTGGACAGTGCGGAGAGCACATCCCGCTCGCGTTCGGACAGCTCGCTCCAGCCGCTCAGAGTGCTGGGTACCAGTGCGTCGAGCGCACGCAGCACGGCGCGGGCGTGCTCGACGACCGTCGGCAGTGCTGGCTCGCCAAGTATCGGCACCAGATGGGCGGCGGCCTCCGGCCAGCCGTCCAGGTAGGGCCTGACGATGCGCATGGGCCCGGTGATCTGCAGAGCCGCCACCAGGTGATCCCGCGACTCGCTCTCCTGCCCCATTGCATCGGCGACCCGGGCCAGAAACACGAGCCCGAGCGCCTGGAATGGCAACTGTCCGCACTCAACGCTGCGGGCGATGAACGCAGTGACGAGTTCGCGCGCCCGCGCCAGCTCACCGCTCAGGATCAACACCGGCACGAGCGCGCGAACCAGCGATGTCGTCAGCAGCCAGGAAGCATCCGGCCGGCGCAGTTCCTGCGCCAACGCGTCGACCAACAGATCCGGCGACCCCGGCAAACCCGCCCGATGCCCTGGCGAATCCCCTGGCGGTCGTGACGAATCCGCCGACAACCGGCGCACCAGCAACTCCATGCGCAGCGCGGCAACGATCAGGCCAAACCGACGCGCGTCACGCCGCCTCGCCTGACTCTCCTCCTGCAACAGCACGTGATCGGCCTCGCGCGGCCGGCCCAGCGCCTCCAGACACAGCGCGCGCGTGCGGCACGCCAGTGCCCAGGTCTCGGGCATGACGCGATCCGGATCGACGATCACGCTGTCCAGGAGCTCGTTCGCCTCAACCGTCTCGTTGCGTTCGTACAGGATCGTCGCGACGAGCGTCTTGCCGAGCAGAGCGAGCATCGGTTCGGGCTCGGAGAATCGATCGAGTCCGCGCGGCGGTGCGCGTGCCAGATGCCCCAGGGCTCCATCGAAATCACCGCTGAGGAAGGCGATCCAGCCACGCTGAGGATTGACGGAAGGCAGATTGGGCGCGAAATGATTGCGTTCGCACAGCGTCACGTAGTCCCCCAGGGCACGGCGCGCCTCCCCGACGCTCGAGTGACGTGAGTAAAGCAATACCAGGATGGCCAGAACCAGCCCGAGGGAAGCCTCGCTCTGGGGAAAACTCCGACGCGCCAGTTGCTCGAGTTCCGCCGCGCGTTCCAGCAGCCGCGGGCGCGCGCCTTCATGCAGATCCGTCAGCACCTCGGTCGAGACGCTCGCCAGTTCGGCTGCGAAAGTGTTCCAGGCATCGTTCGGGACGACATGGCGCGCATTTCTGCCCAGCACGCGATGCAATTCCCCGAGCAGTTCCGTCACGAGCCGCCAGCGCCCGTCCACGAGCGCGATCAGCAGATCCGTCAGGCGCAGCCGCAATGACAGCTCACGAGCAGCATGCGGCAGGGTCGCAAGGAGCGTGTGAACCTGACGCGGTCCCAGCGTGAATATCAGCCCCTCACCGCCGGCCCGGTCGAATTGCTCCACGGCGAGCTTCAGATCGTCGGCCTGCAGGGCGTGCTGCACGGCTTCGAGGATCTGCCCGGTGTCCGCCAGTGCCCGCGCCGCGCGGCGATGCAAAGTGCGCTCATATTCGCGACCCTGCTGCGCAAGCAGATTTCGCATGTAGTGACGCAGCAATGGGTGAACTCGGATGGTGAACTCGCGGTCGCCCGTGACGCCCACAATGGGCTGCAAACGCAGCACACCTGACATCAACGCGTAACCGTCATCCCGCTGCATTACAGCGTTCACCAGCCCCTGGTTCAGCACGTTCAGGACCGATGTGTCGCGCAGGAATCGCTGCTGTACGGGCGACAGCGACTCGAGCACCGTGTTGGCCAGGTAGTCGAAGAGTCCGAGTCCCTCAATGGACAGGCGCTCCAGCATCTCGGCAATCGAGGCGGTGTCCGCGGCCCGCAGGCGCGTCAGTTGTGCGGCGACCGGCCAGCCCTCGGTGAGTCCGGCAACCTGGGCGATCTGCCCGGGAGTGAAGCGATCGGCCAGCAGTTGCGTCAGCTCGGGATGGGTCAGGCGCAGATCGCCCGGAGCGATGGTTGCCGCCAGTCCCTGCAGTTCACGCTCCAGGAACCAGGCGTTGGGTGGGCGGCGGGAGGCGAGAAGCACATGCGCACGCACCGGCAGAGCGGACAGCAGCCTTTCGATGAGCGGTTCGCTGTCGGTCGCGATCAGCCGCTCGAAGCTGTCAACGAACAGCCAGACATTGGGGCCGAGCTCATCGATGCGTAGAGTGAAGTCCGCGGTGGTGAACTCGGGATCGCTGGCCCTGAACCCTGCAGCGCTGCCGGCTGCGTACAGACTGTTCAGGAAGTAGACGGGATCGGCGTCATGCTCCTGACACTCGAGCCAGACGGCCGGCTCGCCGCGCGCCCTCACCTGTCGGTACGCCTGTGCAAGCAGTGTCGTCTTGCCGAAGCCGGCGGGGCCGAGAATCAGGATGCATTGCGCCGCGCCGAGCGCGTTCTGAGTGGTGATTCGCGCCAGCAACCGGTCACGGACCAGCTCGTGTGCCGCCGCAACAGACGGCGTGAAACGTCCCGCGGCGTTCGGATGGCGCGTCATTCAGGTCTCGGCTCTCACCCATCGCCGCGACATTGGCGGCCTAGGCATCCAGGGTCAGCACGGACGATCCTGGTCGCGCGCAACACAGCAGTACAAAACCGGGCGGCGGTGCGCCAAGCGGCGCGAAATCGTACTGGACCTCGCCAGCGAGGATTCGGCACTGACAGGTCTGACAATACCCCGATCGGCAGGAGGACGGCAGGTCCAGCCCCGCCGCGCGCGCCAGTTCCAGCAGCGTCTGGCCCGCGGAGGATCGCCACATGAGCGAGCGTGCGCTGCGCTTGAAGGTCACGGCACTTTCGGCGATGCGTTCGCCCCATCCGGAGAGTCGGTCTGGCTGGAAATACTCGATGCGCAGCCGCTCGCTTCGCGCGCCGCTCTCGAGCAGACCAGCTCGAAGCCCCTCGATGAAGGCCGGCGGGCCGCACAGGTACACATCAGTCTCGTACCACGGCACCGGAATCGTCTTGCCCGCGAACTCGATGGACAGGTCCTGCAGCATGCCGATGAGCCGCTCGGGACTGAGACGGCCGCGTGCGTGGCAACGGCTGCCCGCCAGGTCCTGCTCTGTCGGGCGTGAGTAGACAAAATACGCGCTGAATCGTGGATGCTGGCGGACCAGGGCTTCGATCTCCGCGCGCAACGGATGAACCTGACCGTGCCGCACGCAATGAATCAGACGAACCGGGGCAGCATCCTGACCTCGGTCCAGGTGTGCATGCGCCATGGCCAGAAGCGGCGTGATACCAATCCCGGCGGCCACGAGCACCACGGGCATCACTCGTGTGCGATCGAGCCTGAAATCGCCCGAGGGCGGGCGCAGCTCCAGCTGTGTGCCAACGCGTACTTCATCGTGCAACGCTGCCGAGGCCCCGCCGTGATCCTCGCGCTTGACCGTGATGCGGTAACACTCGGGATCCCGCGCGTAAGCCGACAGACTCCAGGGCCGCACGAACTCGCGGTCGCCGTGTCGCAACCGCACCGATACGAACTGACCAGCGGCAAATCGGGCCAGGGGTTGTGCATCGGCGGGACGAAGCTCGAAGGAGTCTATGCCCTCGGCCTCCCGCGTGCGGCGTGCGACCACGAACGGGCGCCATCCCCTCCAGTCCCGTGCCGTGTCGGGCCGGTCCCGCATCCGGAAGTACACACCCGACAGGAGCAGGGCCGATGTCTTGCTCAATGTCGGCAGTGCGAGGATCGCTGCGAGTTCCTCTTCAGTCACCTCACGCTCGCCACGCACACAGGCGCCGATCTCGGACACGGTGGGATGTGTTGGTTCGGAATGAATCACTTCCACGGCATCGCCGGCTCGCACGATTCCCGCCTGGACCACGGCGAAGTACACGCCGGTGCGGCCGGAGGCCGCGAAGTCGGAAACGAACCGCTCGGGCTGTCCCATCCTCCAGGCGACCTTGAAGCACGGAATGCGCGGGCCCGTCACGACCAGACGCACTTCGGCGCCGACCTGCACGATGTCGCCGATCCGCAGTCGGGTTTCCGACAGACCGCGTATGGTGAGGTTCTCGGCGAAGTAGCCGTAATCCCAGCAGCTGCGATCGACTCCCAGCCGCTGCGTCCACCAGGTGTAGTGCTCCTCGGCGATCGCATAGACGGTGTCGGGATGAACCGCCGTCTCGTTGCCCTCGGGGCCGCCGGGGCCGATGAAACACGGTCGGTCGAGGCGGGTTTTCAGATAGGCGGTGCGTACCTGCGCCCCGTGGATGTCGACGTCGCGGACACGGCCGATGGCTACTGCGACCAGCTGCATGGGTGCCAAGCTTTACCCGCAACGACGGCACGCAAGGCACGGCCGGCGGGGGATGGGTTGAGGGCAGACGGGGGATGGGCGGGAATCGAACACAATAGTATTATATTTATCATAGTGTTATGAGACTGTCCTGAGCTTGATGTCATAAGGATGCCTCGGCCCAGTTGATCCGTCGGGGCAGGCGCGGCAGCATCGGGTCTTCAACGCGACGGAGTCCTTGGGATGGGGGAACGGCTCGAAGCGCAGTCGAAGCGGCATTGGTCCACCAGCCAGGTGAGGCAGGACCAGGCACTGGCTTTCTGGGTGGACACGGTCTGCAACCAGTTCCTGGAACTGGACATCGAGTCGCCGGTGCGCAGCCGCTTCCACGCCTGTCTGGACCAGGTCGACCTCGGTCCGGTCACCGCAAATTTCCTCGAAGCCGATACGCAGCGCGTGCGCCGCACGGCGGCGAAGATCGCCCGCCTGGACCATCCGATGTTCATGCTCCTGCAGCTGCGCGCCGGCCATGTGCGCTTCAGACAGTCGGGCCGCGAGTCCCGGGTCGGTCCCGGCGAGTGCGTCTTCATCGATGGCACCGAACCGTACGATCTGGAGTGCCCGCAGCCCACCAGGGCGATGGCGTTGCGGCTGCCCGCCGACTGGCTGCGCGGCTGGGTGTCACAACCGGAAAGTCACGCCGGCCGGGTATTCGGCGCCGGAGGCTGGAGCTCCGCGCTGTGCGCCGCGGTGGCCAACCTTGAAATCAACTCCTGCGATCGGTTCGCCTTGCCGCGCGATGCGATCGCCGAACCGATCGCAACGCTACTGAAGCTCGCGATCGGTCCGGAACTCGAGGTGTCGGAACGCCAGCCCGTACTGTTCAACCGCTTGCTGCGCACCCTGCGCAACCGCTGCCACGAACCCGATCTCTCCCCGCTGGCCGTCGCCACGGAACATCATATTTCGACCCGGAGCGTGCATTACGCGTTCGCGAGCGCTGGCACCACCTTCGTCGAAAGGTTGATGAGCCTGCGGCTCGAGCGCGCGCGCGAGATGCTGAGCAGTCCACATCTGCGCGACCTGCCAGTCGCGGAGGTCGCGGCGCGCTGCGGTTTCGGGGACCCGAGTCACTTCGCCCGACGCTTCCGCCGCCAGTTCGGCCAGTCCCCCCTGCAGTTCCGCGCCTCGGCAATGCCCTCCCGGCACTGACCACGCGTGCGGCCGCGGAGGGCCGCGAGCCCGCCCCATCGCTGCCCCATCTGGGTGTTGCCTCCACGCAACACCTGAGAACGGCCTGCTCCGGATGGGATCGCATTCGCGTACGACGGTATACAGAAGGATTCCCGGCAGAGCCGGTTTGCGCTGGCAGACGGATATTCCGCGCTCTGGTCCGCGCGGCGGTATACCTGCGAGCGGTAGTCTCCCTGCCCACAGACGACCTGTTGACTACATGAATACGCAACAAACACGGGCGCTGGTTCGCATCCGGGAGATGATCCTGCAGGGCAAGCTCAGGGCCGGCCAGCGGCTTGCCGAGGCGCCACTCGCCGAGCAGCTGGGTATGTCGCGCACGCCCGTGCGCCAGGCGCTGCCGGTGCTGGCACAGGAAGGACTCCTCACGGAGCACGAGACGCGCGGTTATGTGGTCAAACAGATCAGCACCGCGGACATCATCGATGCCATCGACCTGCGTGGTCTGATGGAGGGGCTGGCGGCACGCCGTGTTGCCGAGCGGGGCGCCTCGAGAACGCTGTGTCAGGCGCTGCACCGCTGCCTGGCCGATGGCGACCGCATCCTCGGCAAGGGCCATATCGAGGAGAGCGACGAAGCTCTGTACGCCGACATGAACGCGCGCTTTCACGAGCTGATCGTGCGCGAGGCGCACAGCCCGATGATCGAGCAGGCGCTCGAGCGCAATGCGCGCATTCCTTTCGTGGGTCCCCAGGCCCTCGCCTTCGACAAGACGAGCCTGGGGCGAATGTACGACATGTTGCTGTACGCCCATCGCCAGCACCACTTCATCGTGGTGGCGATCGAGCGTGGCGAGAGCTCGCGTGTGGAAGCACTCATGCGCGAGCACGCCAATCCGGTGAAGGACAGTCTGAATCTGCCGGGCATCCGCTCGGCAGAGCGATCGTCCGGCACGGTTCTTTCGATAGTGGGTTGATGAACCCATCGATCCGGTTCGGTATATGCGTGTTGCGTCGTCTGGTCGCCCGGTGGACAACGCAATATTCATTCAACGCGACGCGGGCATCGCGGCTGTCTAAGGGGGGAACGCCAAGATGAGTGGACCATTAGCGAAGGGTTACGGCGCACGTTGGCGCATCGCGGCGCTCGGCGCAGGCTTCGCGATCGCCAGCATGAATGCACTGGCCGCCGACGAGAACCAGCTCCAGGAAGTCGTCATTACCGCGCAGAAGCGCGCGGAGAACGTGCAGAACGTGCCCATCGCGGTGTCCGCGTTCACCGCCGAAACGCTGCAGTCCAAGGGTGTGACGGATATCCACGCGCTGTCGAACCTCACCCCTGGCGTGAATCTGGACGCCGGCGCGCCGTTCTCCGGCGACCGCTCGGTCCTGTCTGCCTCCATCCGCGGTATCGGTCAGGATGACTTCGCGTTCAACCTGAATCCTGGCGTCGGTGTCTACCTCGACGGCGTGTTCCTGGCTCGCACCATCGGCGCGAACCTGAACCTGCTGGACGTGGACCGCGTGGAAATCCTCAAGGGACCGCAGGGAACCCTGTTCGGCGCCAACACCATCGGCGGCGCGATCAGCATCACCACGCACAATCCGGGCAACGAGATGCGCGTCATCGCGGAGGCGACGGGCGGCGAATTCAGTCGCCGTGACGTCTCCTTCACCGCGGACGTGCCGATCATCAAGGACACGCTGCTGACCAGCATCACCGTGGCCAGCCAGAACCAGACCGGCTGGCAGAAAGTGATCCCCTACCCCACGAACTCACCGCAGGGTCAAGTGCCCTTCGTCGTGGATCCGCAGACTGCCTACCCCAAGGCCGGCTACGAGACCAACGACAACTATGGTGGAACCGGTGTCACCTCCATGCGCGCCAAGGCGGTATGGAATGCCTCCGACAAGTTCACCATGACGTTCACGGGCGACTGGTCGCATGAGGACCAGACAGCCCTGCCCATCACGGTGCTCGGCGTGTATCAGGGCAATCTGCTCTCGTCCACGTTCTCGACCCTGTACAACCTGTGCATCAGCAACAACGCTTCGACGATCAATCAGGCAGTTGCGGATGCGTCGTTCGGGGTGTTCGCCGTCGGCTCACCGACCAATGCCCTGTTCGCGGGTGTGTGCTCGCAACCGCGCGCTCATGTCCCTGGACTGTCGATCGGCGGTGCCCCGCTGCTCGGCGCCGGCTACGTCGGCAACGGAGTGAGCAACGGTCCGGCGGTGTACAACCCGCTGTACAACGCTGCCACGGCCGGCGCCGGCTACCTGGGTTCCTCTTCGCCGCGGCTGCTGTTCAACTACGGTGCGGTCAACACCGGCAACATCGACACGACTTATGCGAATGGCCCCGACTTCGCGCGCAACGATGTGTGGGGATTCTCGCTCACGGGCGCCTACACCCTGTCGGATGAGATGACCCTGAAGACGATCACGGGCTATCGCCAGATCAAGTGGGACATCGGCACCGACCTGGATGGCACCCCCGAGACCATGCAGGAAGTCACGGACGCGCAGCACCAGTGGCAGATTTCGGAGGAAGTGCAGCTGCTCGGCAAGGCGCTGGACAACAGGCTGAACTATGTCGCGGGCATCTACTACTTCAAGGAATACGGCTACGTGCACGACTACGTGCCGTTCGAGAGCCTGCTGTACGTCTTCGATCAGCAGAATCTGGTGCAGAATGTCGACTACGCTGCATTCGTCCACGCCGACTACCGCCTCAATGACCAGTGGGGCTTCTCGGCTGGCGGACGTTTCACCAGCGCCCAGGCGTACTTCACGGGCGGCCAGAGCGATCTGAACTCCTTCCCGTTGGGATCTGCGTTGTGGCCGATCGCCGGCGACGGCAGTGCGTATCTGCGCTACTTCCCCAACGTGCCGGACAGCCAGAGCTGGCACATCTTCGACCCAACCGTGGGCGTGCAGTACCACATCAACAACGATGTGATGGCCTACGCGAGCTGGGGCAAGGGCTTCAAGGCCGGTGGCTGGACCACGCGACTGTCGGCGGTCATTCCGTCGCCGAAAGACGCCGAGTACGGTCCCGAGTACTCGAAGACCTACGAAGTCGGCCTGAAGTCCGAGTGGCTGGATCGCCACCTGCTCGTCAACGCCGCGGCGTACTTCACCGACTACAAGGGCATCCAGCTGAACATTCAGCAGGGCATCTCGCCGGTGTACACGAACGCGGGCAACGCCAAGATCAAGGGCGGCGAGCTCGAGTTCCAGTCGATTGTCGGCAGCACGGGCCTGAAGCTGAACGGTTCGATCTCGTTCATCGATGCCTACTACACGTACGTCAACCCGGTTGCGAACATTCCGCAATACGCATTGCCTGACGGCACAACGGTCTGCCCCGCCGGCCCGCCGATCTGCGGCGTGAAGGGTCCGGGCAGTCCGCTCGATGCCAAGCTGCCGAAGACGCCGAAGTGGAAGATGACCTTCGATCCGGAATACGACATCCTGCTGCCCAACCAGGCCTCGATCCGCATCATCCCGGCCATCACGTACACTTCGGAAATGTTCAACGATTCGCTGAACACTCCGGAGCTGCGCCGGCCGGCCTCGCGTATGCTGGATGCTTCCATCCACTACACCTCACCGGACGAGCACTACGACTTCGCCATCGGTGGCACGAACCTGACCGACGACCGGTTCATCACGGCGGGTTCGCCCAACTACGGCGCGGGTGAAGTCTCGGGTTACTACAACCCGCCGCGCATGTGGTACGCCACGGTGCGGGTCAAACTGCAGCCCTGACCGGCCGCGATCGCGGGCCACGAGGCGGACCATGACGGCATAGCTGTCGTGGTTCGCCTCGGGGTCCTCAGCGACAGTCCACCATTCCAGAAAGAGGTACGGGTCCTTGAACCGTCAAAGTCTTGAAAGTCTGCTGCAGAGCTCGGGAAACACGGTGGAGCTGCTGCGCAACTCGCAGATCGGCGCCTACGTCTATCCGGTGGTGCCGATCGAGTTCAGCAACTGGCGCAGCGAGCAGGTGGGCTGGCGCGAAGCCGCCGTGCTGTTCGACCAGACGCATCACATGGCGGAGATCACCGTCAACGGTCCCGATGCGCTCAAGCTGCTCTCCACGCTGACCATCAACAGCTTCAACGGCTTCACACCCAACAAAGCCAAGCAGATGGTGCCCTGCAGCTACGACGGGTACGTCATCGGCGATGGCATTCTGTTCCATCTCGGCGAGAACGAGCTGCTGTTCGTCGGCCGCACGCCGACGGTCAACTGGATCCAGTTCCACGCCGAGACCGGCGGTTACAGGGTGCAGGTCATCCGCGACGACCGCTCGCCCTCGCAGCCGCGCGGCAAGGCGGTGTTCCGCCGCCACTACCGTTACCAGATCCAGGGGCCGAAGGCCGCCCAGGTCCTGGCGAAGATCAACGGCGGACCGCTGCCGGACGTGAAGTTCTTCACCATGGATGCCATCAACATCAAGGGGCGGCCCGTGCGCTGCCTGCGCCACGGCATGGCCGGCGCGCCGGGCCTGGAAATCTGGGGCCCCTACGAGGAGGCCGACGAGATCCGCGCCGCCATCGTCGAGGCCGGCGAGGAGTTCGGGCTGGTCCAGGTGGGCGCGCGGGCCTACTCCAGCAACACGCTGGAATCAGGTTGGATCCCCTCGCCCCTGCCGGCGGTCTACACCGGCGACTCCATGAAGAAATACCGCGAGTGGCTGCCCGCGAACGGCTACGAGGGCACCGGCTCCATCGGCGGCAGCTTCGTCTCCAGCAGGATCGAGGATTACTACCTCACCCCCTACGCGCTGGGGTACGGGCCGTTCGTCAAGTTCGATCACGATTTCATCGGCCGCGCGGCCCTGGAGAAGATGGCCGGTCAACCGCAGCGCAAGAAGGTGACCTTCGCCTGGAACGCCGAGGATGTGCTGAAGATCTTCGCCTCGCTCCTCGAGCCGGGCGCACAGAACTACAAGTACTTCGATTTTCCGAACTCCAACTACGCCTCCTCCACCTACGACCGGATCGTCATGGGCGGCAAGACGGTGGGTTTCTCCATGTTCGGCGGCTACAGCTACAACGAGCGCACCGTGCTGTCGCTGGGTGTCGTGGACCCGAATATCCAGGTGGGTGATGTACTCACTCTGGTGTGGGGAGAGGAAAACGGCGGCACGCGCAAGACGACCGTGGAGCCTCACAAGCAGCTGGAGATCCGCGTCAAGGTGTCGCCGACGCCGTATTCGCGCGATGCGCGTGAGGGCTATCACGCGGGATGGCGCACTCGGCAGAGCTGAGCATGCGGGGCGCTGCCTGAGCACTGGCGCGCCTCGGTGCATTCTGGGAAAACACCCGCTGCGCTCACAGACCAGAGCGCGGCATGCGCGGGCCTATAATGGCGGGGTGAGGCGGTCTGACACCCCGACGCCTGTTGCGTGGAACTCGCGCCGATCATCCGGCCGTGCCGGCGCACGGCCCTGGAGCTCAACGTGAGACTCAGTCTGTGACGGATCCGGCCGCACCGAGCCTGGGCGACTGGAAGCTGATGCTGGCTGCCCTGTGGCGAATCCGGCTGTTCGAGGGCCAGGTGCAACGACTCGCCGCGGCGGGTGAGGTTCCCGGTTTTCCCCATCTGTCTACAGGCCAGGAAGCCGTCGCGGTCGGTGTCTGCGCGCACCTGAAGCGCTCGGACACTCTTTTCACCAGTCACCGGGGCCACGGCCACACGCTGGCCAAAGGCAGCGATCTGGAAGCCACCTTCGCTGAGATCATCGGTCGCGAGACGGGACTGTGCCGCGGACGAGGCGGGTCCATGCATCTGGTGGATGCTGCAAACGGAATGCTCGGCGCCACGGGTGTCGTCGCGGGCAATCTGCCGCTGGCCGCCGGCGCCGCCTGGGCGGCCCAGGCACGCGGGGAGTCCACGATCAGCGTTGTGTTCTTCGGCGACGGCGCCACCGGTGCCGGGGTGTTTCATGAGACGCTGAACCTGGCGGCCCTGTGGAAACTGCCCTTGCTGTTCGTGTGCGAGAACAACGGCTACGCTGAATTCACGAGCCGCGAAGAGCACTCCAACGTGCAGCAGGTGAGCGCCTTCGCAGCTCCCTACCAGATACCGGCCAGGACAGTGGATGGCAATGACCTGTTGGCCGTGCATGCGGCAGCGGGCGATGCGATCGCGGGAATCCGCCGCGGCGAGGGTCCGTACCTTCTCGAGTGCATGACTTACCGCATGGCAGGTCATTTCGTCGGTGATGCGCAGCACTACCGGTCGAAGGAAGAAATTGCGGCGATGAAGGAGAAGTGCCCGATCGAGCGCCTCAAGCGTCATCTGCACGGACTTGGCGTGAGCGAAACCGAGTTGGAGGCGGTCGGTGAGAGCGCCCGGCGGGATGTCACCCAGGCAGTCGAACGCGCCCGAGCCGCGGGCCGACCGGACCGCGCCACGGTGTTGGACTACGTGTACAGCTCTCCCACTCTGCAGCACATCGCGGGCTGACCCGGCGTGAGCCAGACGTTCATTGAGATCGTGAGGCGGGCGCTCGACGAAGAACTCGAACGCGATCCGGCCGTTCATCTCTTGGGTGAGGATGTCGCCGCCGGCGGTGCTTTCGGTGTGACGCGCGGACTGGCTGAGAAGTACGGAGCGCAGCGGGTACGCAATACTCCGATCAGTGAAGCGGCCATCACCGGCATGGCCACTGGGGCGGCATTGTGTGGACTGCGCCCGGTGCTGGAGATCATGTTCATCGATTTCGCGACCCTTGCGCTCGACTGCCTGGTCAACCAGAGCGCCAAGTATCGCTACATGTCGGGTGGGCAGCTTGCCGTGCCGATGGTCGTGCGCACGCAATCGGGCGCGGCCGGTGGTGCCGCCGCTCAGCACTCCCAGAGCCTCGAGGCCTGGTTCACGCATGTTCCGGGACTCGTGGCGGTTGCCCCCTCCTCGCCCGTCGAGGCCTATGGGTTGCTCAAGAGCGCCATCCGCCTCGGCGATCCGGTGCTGTTCATCGAGCACAAGCGGCTGTACGCGATGAAAGAGGCGTTGCCCGGGAACGCCCCGTTGCCGCCCATCGGCCAGGCGCGCGTGGCGCAAGCGGGAAACGATGTTACGGTGATTGCCTGGTCGGCGATGGTGCGCGAGGCCCTGGAGGCAGCGGATGCGCTGTCCCGCTCCGGGATCTCGGCGGAGGTCATCGACCTGCGCTCGTTGGTACCGCTGGACATGGAGACGATCAGCACGTCCATCGCCAAAACACACCGCGCCGTGATTGCGCACGAAGCGGTACGCAACGGCGGCTTCGGAGCCGAAATAGCGGCTCGCATCGGCAGCGAATGCTTCGACGAGCTGGATGCGCCGGTCCTGCGCGTCGCCTGTCCGTTCGCGCCGATTCCGTTCGCGCCCGAACTGGAGAAGGCACTGCTGCCTGGCGGGTCCGACATCGTCCGCGCAGTGCGCGACATGCTCGCCTGAGTCCGCGCACCCGCATCGCACAGCACAGCACAGGAGAGATCAAGCCTTGGCCCGCATCGCACTGGAAATACCCAAAGTCGGGCTCGTCATGGAGAACGCCCGCCTGGTGCGCTGGCTGAAGCAGGTCGGTGACACCGTTCGCGTGGGCGAACCGGTGCTGGAACTGGAAACCGAGAAGTCGGTGGTGGAAATCGAGTCGGCCGAGAACGGCCGTCTCGTGGAGATCCTCCTGCAGGTCGATGGCGAAGCCCAGGTCGGTGATCGGGTCGCCTGGCTGGAGAACGACGCCGTGGAGCCGGCCACCTCCCCGGATGCACCGGCTGCGCGCAGCGGCCATTCTCCCGCGTCGGCTCCTTCACCTGCCACGACCGGCGCAGGCGCTCCGATGGTTCCAGCCACCTCAGCCCGAACCGGCTGGGCAATACCGGCGTGGCCCGGGACTTCCGCCGCGTCGGCCGCGTCCGGCCGCGCCAACGGCCGGATCAGGAGTTCGCCCGTGGCGCGCCGGATTGCCAGCCAGCATTCGGTCAACCTGGCGCAGATTTCCGGAACCGGTCCGCGTGGGCGCATCCAGCTGGCCGATGTCCAAAGGGCCATCGAGGCGCGATCCAGTCCCCAACCAGCGACCGCTCCCGGGACCTTCCAGCCCCTGTCGGGCATGCGGCGCGCGCTGGCCCGGTCCATGACGTTGAGCAACGCAACCATTCCGCAGTTCATCGTGGAGCGGGCGGTGGACTGGACTGCGATCGAGTCGGTGCGCAAAGGGCTTGCCAGTGAATCGCCCGATCTCCCGCGGCCCACGGTCAACGATTTCCTGCTGCAAGCCCTCGCACGCGCCCTGCTGAGCTTTCCGGCACTGAATGCGACCTTCAGTGGCGATGCCGATTCTCCGGATGCCGGACTCCTGAGCGCCGCCGGAGCGCACATCGGCCTCGTGGTCGCAGTTCCCAACGGCCTGCTCGTTCCGGTGATTCACAACGTAGAACGGCTGAGCCTCGTGGAACTGGCACGCCAGCGGACCGCCGCGGTGCGGCGCGCACTGAGCGGCAAGTTGCGGCGCGATGAGCTCGATGGCGCCACGCTCAGCCTGTCCAACCTGGGCACGCAGGGGCCGGATCGTTTCACCGCCATCATCAATCCGCCGCAGTCGGCCATCCTTGCAGTGGGCCGGCGCCGCGATGGCGTGGTTGCGGTGGACGGCGCCCTACGGATACGACCCCTGTCCCAGCTGGCGCTGACGGTGGATCACCGCGTGGCCGACGGTCGGCTGGCGGCAGATTTCCTGGCCTCCGTGGTAGAGACGCTCGAAGGCCGCGACTGGCGTCTGAACTGAACGAGACCTCCATGACACAGCCCGTCCAGCTTCTCGGATCCTATTGGACTCTCGCCGTCGGTGCGGACCCGCTCGGCGATCAACGCTGCCTGCACGACTTCCGCCTGCGCGTCGAAACCGCCTCCCGTGCGGGCTTCACGGCCATGGGCTTCTGGCACACCGATCTTGCCGAAACGCGTCGTCGATACAGTTTCCGGGAGATGAAGCGCATCCTGGATGACAACGGCATCACCGCGGTCGAGGTCGAGTGGCTGCTCGACTGGTTCTGCACGGACCAGCGCCGGGCGGCCTCCGATCAGACGCGCCAGCTCCTGCTGGATGCGGCCGAGGCACTCGGTGCCCGCCACATCAAGATCGGGGATCTGGGCAATGATTGCGCCGATGTGCCGCGCATGGCGGAGGAGTTCGGCAAACTCTGCGAACAGGCGGCGGAGCGAGGCACGAACGTGCTGTTCGAGCTGCTGCCCGCGCAGTTTTCGCGCGCGCCGTCCCTCGACCAGGTGATTGCGATCTGCCGCGGCGCCCGCGCCAGCAATGGCGGCATCATGCTGGACATCCTGCATTTGCAGCGCACGTCCACACCCTGGTCCGATATCGTGCGCAAGATCGGTCGGGATATCCCGCTGGGCGTCGAGATCAACGACGGCGTGCTGGCGACTCCGGTCCATTTCCAGGATTCCGTGGTCAACAAGCGCCTGCTGCCCGGCGATGGCGAGTTCGACATCGAGGCGTTCCTGCACGCCGTCTGGACCCAGGGCTTCGACGGTCCTGTCGGCGTCGAGGTCCTCAACGAATACATGCGCAAGTGGCCACTGGAAACGGCGGCCACCGAATCCTTTGCCAAGACACGACGATGCGTCGACGCGGCCCGCAAGAGCTGGCTCGCGTCGAAGTCAACATCACATGAGGGCACCCCATGAGCCTGCAGGCACCCAGCGCCGAGCGCCAGATCTGGATGTACACCCAGATGCTGCGCATCCGGACATTCGAGGAGCGCGTCAAGCGGACCTTCACCGAGCATCCCGGAGTGATCCGGGGTCACACGCATCTGGCCGATGGCGCTGAAGCCTCCATCGTCGGCTCGCTGAGCCACTTCCGCCCGGGAGATGCAGCGCTCGCGACGTATCGCTGCCACGGGTACCCGCTCGTGCTCGGCAGCGACCCCAAGGCCATGATGGCCGAGGTTTATGGCCGCGTGGATGGACTGTGCAAGGGCCTGGGCGGATCCATGCACCTGACGGATGTGAAGCGGGGATTCCTCGGCACCTCGGGCATCGTGGGTGCGGGCATCCCGCACGCGGCCGGTGCGGCCTGGGCTGCCCAGATCCGCAGGAAGGGCGAGGTCGTGCTGAGTTTCTTTGGCGACGGTGCGGTCAAACAGGGTGCCTTCCACGAAACCCTGAACATTGCCTCGCTGTGGAAGTTGCCTGTCGTATTCGTCATGGAGAACAACGGATACAACGTGGTGACGACTTCAGCGCAGGAGGATGCGAGCGCCGCTGCGGGCGAGCCTCTTGCCGTGAAAGCCAAGGCGTACGCGATGCCCGGTGTCACGGTCGATGGCACGGACCCATTGGCGGTCTACCAGACAGTGGGGGAAGCCATCGAGCGGGCGCGTGCCGGCAAGGGACCCACGCTGGTGGAGTCGAAGGTTTACCGGCTCTCGGCGCATGGCAACATCATCGCGCCGCCTGGAGTTCCTCTCCATTACCCCGAGCACGAGGCGATCGCGGTCTTCGGCAAGTGCGAGGAGTATGAAGCCGCGCTGCGAGGCGACCCGGTGCCCCGCTTCCGCGGTGTGCTGGTGCAGAACGGCACCCTGACCTCGGCGCAGGCGGATGAGCTCTCCGCGCGCGTAGCGAGCGAGATGCAGGAAGCCGTGACCTTCGGTCTCAAGAGCCCCTACCCCAAGCTCGAGTCCGCACTCGAGTTCAACTACGCATAAATCGCAGGAGACTCACATGGCAAAGATGCCTTACATCGCTGCGATCGACGCCGGTATCCACCAGGAGATGCAGCGCGACCCCAGCGTGCTGTATTTCGGCCAGAACCTGGCCACCACCGAGAATCACCACTTCCTCGCCGCCTACGGCGCGGATCGCGTGCGCGTGACGCCGATTTCCGAAACCGCGGAGATCGGTATTGCCGTGGGTGCCGCCATGGCGGGCCTGCGACCCGTCGTGGAACTGTACATGGCGGAGTTCATGCTGGTCGCCATGGATCAGGTGGTCAACGAGGCGCCGCGTTTCCGCTACATGTCCGGCGGACAGGTCAAGGTGCCCCTGGTCCTGAAGGCGGGTTATGGATTCACGGCCGGCTGGGCCGGACAGCACACGGGAACACTCACCTCATTGTTCATGGGTGTACCCGGCCTCAAGGTGGTCATCCCCTCCACCGCTGCGGATGCCAAGGGACTGATGGCCACCTCCATCCGCGATGACAACCCGGTCGTCTTCCTGCACAACTACATGCTGACTCTCGAGCAGGGTGAGGTACCGGATGGTGAGTACCTGGTGCCCTTCGGCAAGGCGGATGTGCGTCGCGCCGGCGGCGATGTCACGGTCGTGGCGACCGGCTGGATGGTGCACCGTGCGCTGGCTGCCGCCGAACAGCTCGCGCAGGAAGGAATCAATGCGGAAGTCATCGATCCGCGCACCGTCGCTCCCCTCGACCTGGAGACGATCCTCAAGTCGGTGGACAAGACCCGGCGTGTCGTGCTGGTGGACCAGGGAACGCGTCAGGCTTCCGTGTCAGGGATCATTGCCGCGGAGCTGGCCGAGCACCGGTTCGGATCGCTCAAGGCGCCCGTCATCCAGATCACGGCCGCCAACACGACCATTCCGTACAGTGAGCCTCTGGAAGCCTACGCGGTTCCCGATGAGGCGCGGATCGTCGAGGGCATTCGCCGGGCGCTCAGGTAAACCCGGGGTGCGGGTGGTAGGATCCGCGCCGGAACCACCCGCACCGTTCATCGAGTGACCGACAGCCCGACATCCAGGAAATCGGCGGCGCACGCGCCCGCAGATCGCCAGCAGCCTGCCCCTGTTCCTGTTCCTGTTCCTGTTCGCCGTTGCGGCGGACCCCACACCTGATCGATGCGCGCGGAGAAATGAGGCTATCGCATGATCATTCTTCGATGGGTCGGACGCATTGCCCTGCTGCTTGTCGTGATCGCCGTCGTCGGCCTCGTCATCGCCTACTACGCGGATTCGCCACCTCGTACCGTGCCGCTTCCAGCCGATCACGCGCACTGGATGAAGGCCGCTGTGTACCGGGAATATGGTCCGCCCGATGTGATCAAGCTTGAGGATGTAGCGCGACCGGACGTCGCAGACGATCAGATCCTGGTGCACGTGCGCGCCGCATCGGTCAACCCGCTCGACTGGCATTACATGCGGGGCACGCCGTACATCATGCGACCCGAGGTGGGTTTGCGCTTTCCCGAGGACATCCGGCTGGGTGTCGACTTTGCCGGCACGGTGGAAGCCGTCGGCGGCAAGGTCACCCGCTTTCATGTGGGTGACGAGGTGTTCGGTGGAAAGTCCGGGGCGTTCGCCCAGTATGTCAGTGTGCGCGAGAGCCGCGCTATTGCGCTCAAGCCTGCCAACATCTCGTTCGAGCAGGCTGCGGCCGTGCCGATCGCCGCCCTGACAGCGCTGCAGGGTTTGCGTGACCGCGCGCATCTGCAGGCCGGTCAGCGCGTCCTCATCAATGGGGCTTCCGGTGGCGTCGGCACGTTCGCGGTGCAGATCGCCAAGGCATTCGGTGCGGAGGTGACAGGAGTTTGCAGCACGCGCAACGTCGAGATGGTGCGAGCTCTCGGCGCGGATCGCGTGATTGATTACACCAAGGAGGACTACACTCGCGACACGGCGCGCTACGATGTCATCCTCGACACCGTCGGCAACCACCCGCTGACCGAGAACCGGCGCGTCATGAAGGACCACGGCATTTTCGTGATCGTTGGCGGACCCAACGAGGGCCAGTGGATCGGACCGCTGATCAGCCCGGTCAAGGCGTTCTTCCTCTCGCCGTTCGTGAGCCAGAAGTTCCTGATGTTCCTCGCCGAACTCAACGGGCAGGATCTCGAGGTCATGCGGGACCTGATGCAGACCGGCAAGGTCACACCGGTCATCGACCGGCGCTTTCCGCTGCAGGAGGTGCCGGAGGCGATCCGCTATCTGGAACAAGGACACGCGCGTGGCAAGGTGATCATTGAGGTGGATTCCCCGCCGCCCAATCCCTAGCCGGGGCGTCTGCTCCCGGGTCGGACCGCGACCGGGGTCCCCGGTGCAGTGTCCAATTGCCCGCCGTCGGCCCAGCACTTAAGCTAGGCGCCTGATGGAACTCGTGATTTCCATAGCGACGAACGTCATCCTGGGCCTGATCCTGCTCGCCCTGCTGCGATGGAAAACGACCCGCGATGAGGTGCGTATCGCGAGTGCCGAGGAGGCGCTGACCCTGTTCCGCAAGCACTTCCCCGACGTTTCCGGCATTGCGACGGTCTGCGCCGACCAACGGGCCGCCGTGATAGAACTGCGGCCGGGTCCGGAAGTCGGCCTGCTGCAGCGTCAGGGCAGACGCTGGAACGCGCAGATCCTCCGGCCCGGAGACTGTAAGCGCGTGCGCCGCACCGCCGACGGCACACTCACGCTTGATCTTGCCAATTTCGGCTGGCCGCGCGCCGAATTGCGTTTTGCGGATGCCAGCACGCTCGAGAAATGGCTGAACCGGTTCCAGTCACTGACCGTCCGGGATGCATCCGGTCAATACGGGGATTCCCAACGTGCCTGATCCGATCTACTTCCAGGCCGTCACTTACGTCCAGGTATTCCTGCTCCTGCTGATCCCACTGGAGATCCTGCTGGCCTCCGCTTCGGTCATCCGCGCCGAATACGACTTGCGCGACACCATTGCCAACGTCGGCGTGAGCATCGGCAGCATCTTCTTCTGGGGCACTCTCAGCTGGATCCTGTTCCAGTACGTCATGCTGGCCTACGACCATCGTCTCCTGAACATCCCCGTCACGTGGTGGTCGTTCATGATCGCCTTCGTGCTCGAAGACCTGCGCTACTACCTGTGGCATCGCATCGGCCACCGCTCGCGCTGGTTCTGGGCCTCGCACGTGGTGCATCACTCCAGCCAGCATTTCAATCTGTCAACCAACCTGCGGCAGAGCTGGACCTCGCAGTTCAGCGGACTGATCCTGATGAGCGTGCCGCTGTCCTGGCTGGGATTTCATCCAGCCCTCGTCGGCCTGGCTTTCTCGGTCAATCTGCTCTACCAGTTCTGGATTCACACCGAGGCCATCGGCCGGATGCCCCGCTGGTTCGAGTGGCTGCTCAACACTCCCTCACATCACCGCGTGCATCACGCCAGCAATCCGCGCTACCTCGATGCGAACTACGCGGGCGTCTTCATGATCTGGGACCGTCTGTTCGGTACGTTCGTCGCGGAGCGCGACGAGGAGCCCGTGCGCTACGGTCTCGTCCACAATCTCGCGACCTTCAATCCAATCCGCATCGCGCTGCATGAGTACGTCGCCATCGCGCGCGATCAGCTCAAGGGCCGACTGTCCCTGCGTCAGCGGATTGGCTACTTCTTCGGGCCGCCCGGCTGGAGTCACGACGGCAGTGGCAGCACCACGCAGTCCCTGCGCGCCGCAGAGTCGGCACGCGTCCATGGACCCTTGATCGCCTGAACCGGCGCAGGCCGTCACCCGGCCTGCGCCCCGATCCGAGAGGATCCGTGACCGGCGCCGGGCTACTTGTCCTGTTCGGCCACTTTCTCGGCGGCGTCGGTGGCTTCCTTCTCCTTCAGGTATTTCGCATAAGCCTGCGATTCGACGCCCTGCGCGGCGATGGTAATGTAGATGTCGTCGGCCACCTGCGGCACGAACTTGCCGAGGCCGAACTGGCTCCGACTGACCGTGGCGGTGCCGCTGAAGCCCACCGTTGGCAGGTGCGTGCGTGGATTCGTGCCGACCTTGATCAGCGTGACCTCGAGGGTCACCGGCTTGGTCACACCATGCAGCGTCAGATCACCCAGCACACGGTATTGATTGTGCCCCATGGACTTCTCGACCTGGCGGCTCTGGAAGGTCACGGTCGGGTAGTGCGCGGCATCGAAGAAATCCGCTGAGCGCAAGTGGTCATCGAGCGCCGGCACGCCGGTGTAGAGACTGCTGAGCGGAATGGTCACGCTCACGGAAGCCCGTGCAGGGTATGCCTCATCGAAATCCAGCGTCCCCTGACCCTGAGCGAACTGCGCCGACGGAAAGGAAAATCCCAGGTGGTTCCAGCGGAACACGCCCTGCGTGTAATCCGGCTCGAGCGTGTAGGTCGCCGCCGCGAGGGGCAGGGAAGCAACCAACAGTGTGGAAGCGAAGACAATGGCGCGAATCATGACGGACTCCTGTTGCTGATGTGGGCGAGCGCTCCGCGTCACACTGCGGTCCCCTGCTTGCACAGCGGCGCGACGTGGATGAATGACATCCGCAGCGTGCGGCCGCAGAGGCGCGAAGTCCTGAAGAATTCCTGAATCCGGCTGAATCCTTCCGAATTCGCCTCGCCTGGCCGTCCGCCCCACTCGCTTCACCGCAGGGATCGCTCCACCAGACCCGCCGCGGCCACGGGCGCGTCCGCGAGATGCCTGGCGTCGCTATAATTCAAGCGCGCTGGGAGCTTCCAGAGTTGAACGGGTTGATGGCCATCCACGCATGGATCGCCCTGCTTCAATACCGCTGCGCATCGGCGCCTGGTGTGTCAATCCCAACACCGGCCTGATCTCCCGTGACGGCGATTCCGTACGTCTGGAGGCGCGCACCATGCGCCTGCTGGTGTTTCTCGCACAGCGTGCCGGTGAAGTCGTCAGCATCGATGAACTTCTGGATCAGGTCTGGTC
Organism: Steroidobacteraceae bacterium; assembly: GCA_035542375.1. Classification (GTDB taxonomy): domain Bacteria; phylum Pseudomonadota; class Gammaproteobacteria; order Steroidobacterales; family Steroidobacteraceae; genus 13-2-20CM-66-19. Next base: position 23,059 of record DATKLO010000306.1, read on the forward strand.
GGGCGTGGTGGTAAGTCCCGATTCCGTATACCAGGCCATCGCAGCCCTGCGCCGATTGTTGGGTGACGACGCGCGCCAGCCGCAATACATCTCCACGGTGCCGCGCCTCGGTTACCGGATGGTGGCCAGCGTAAGCGCCTGGGAGGAGGATCCGGAGCCTTCGCGGGTCCCTCCGCTGTCTCCGGCACTCCCAGTGCTTCCGGCGCCCTGGGTGCCTCAGGGCTCTCTACGGCTGCTGCTCATCGGGGGGCTTCTATGCGTACTCCTGATCGGTACGATTGCGTATCTGTACCGAAGTGCCAACCTGCGCGCTGCAGGCTTCGGTAGTGCACCAGCACACTCCATCGCCGTGCTGCCGCTGTTGGATCTGACCACCCGGGAGATGAACGAGGAATACTTTGCCGATGGACTGACCGAAGAGCTGATCGACCGGCTCAGCGGCATCCCCGGCCTGCGAGTCCCGGCACCGGAGTCTTCGTTCTATTACAAGGACAGAAAGCTTCCGGTGACGGATATTGCCCGGGCACTGAACGTCGCCTACGTGCTGTCCGGTAATGTGCGCAAGTCCGGCTCGACACTGCGTATCGCCGTTCGTCTGATCCGCGCCAGCGACGGCTACGTGATCTGGTCGCAGTCCTTCGACGGCTCCTACGACGACAAGTTGAAACTGCAGGACGACATTGCCGGAGCGGTCGCGAGGACGCTCCGGGATGCCATCAGACAGGTGCCTGACTGAAGTGCACCCGGTGCCTGACTGACGGCGTCGGGCGTCGGGCTAAAGGCCGGTCAGGGCCTCACGGGCGGCTCGGTGGGATTCGTCGATCGCGGAATGCGCATATGCATCCCAGGCGGCGTCCGAACCGCCTATGCTGATGCGCCCTACAGGAGCGGCCGCCGCCTCGAGAGAAGCCCTGGTGCGACCAGGATCCGACAGTTCGTCGAGGTCGTACGCGTAGCCGTGCCCCCACCGGTTGACGGTGATGGCAGCGATATCCCTGTCGGCACTGAAACCACCTGGCCCCGCCACCCGCGTCACTTCATCCCGAATCGCGTTCTCGAAATCGGAGAAGGGACGCTGATACAACACTGCGCGGGCGGCACGCGCCGAGGCGCGACGATCCGCCATGGGCGCCGGTGGCTGAGGGATGTGGGACAGATGCAGCACGATCGGCTCATCGGGCGAGCGCGCAAAACGGTAGCTTCCCAGGCTCACCGGATAGTCGAGCTTCATCACTGAATAGAAACCCGTCGGATTGACTACATTGTGAACACCCACGCGCACAAAGGCTTGCCAGTTGCGCAAGGCGACCGTTGCGTAAACCAAGGGCAGCCGCACGCAGGCGGCCATGGTCTCCCGCTGGCTCGCGGGCGCTTCGTCGCACAGGTAACGGAACATCGTGCCGTAGCCCGCGTAAATCACTCGCTTGCAGCGCACCCGGCGAGCACCCTCAGAACCGATATACAGCAAATCAACCCCGTTATCACGATTGCGCAGTTTCACGACGGTGCTGGAGAGGCGGATGCGTACGGGATTGGCTGGCCGGTCAAGTTCCTCGTAGGCGACTCGCGTGGTCACGATATCTTCCATCGTCGAGCCGGGAGCGGCCGCAGCAATCAGCTTGCGCACGAACAGGCGTGCAATGGAGGCGTTGCCATCCGGGAAGTGATGGATGTAGGGCTCGAACTCGTAACTCAATTCGTTGCCACCGCCGAGGTCCAGACCCTGGAATCCGGGCAGATCGCAACCGGCGGCCCACAGTGCCGGGACCTGGTCCGCGGACAGGGCGAACAGGTCGCGGGTACGGCCCAGGAAGATCTTCATGGTAATGGGATCGAGCTTCCAGTAACGGACCAGGAAGTCGCCGTAGGAAGTGCGCTCGAGCAGTTTGATACGGGCTTCACGCGTGAGACCCGGCAGCACGTTGCGCTTGTCCGTGTAGAGCTCAATGACGCTGCGGCGTTGTGACTCACTGAGCGGCGCCTCGGCCCAGAACTCCGCCACGGGGCGGCCACGCTGCAGCGCCGGGGGAATGTCACTGGGGAGCGAGCGTTGCGGATCGCCGGTCAACAGCCGATCGACCCCGAAATCCTCGCGTGCGAAGAACAGGCCCGAGGACAGCCCGAGACCCGGGTACAGCGGTGTGTCGATGGCGCTTTCGAAGCGCTTCAGGTCGATGCCCAGCTCCCTGAGCACCTTGAGCGCCTGCCGGCTCCAGATGGAACGCGGCGACTGGATGGTCTCGCTGCCACCGTAACCGAGGAGCAGCCGGCCATCCACCTGGAACTCATTGCGGCGGGCGTGGCCGCCGAATTCATCGTGATTGTCCAGTACCAGCACGCGGCTGCGCGGACGCGCCTGGTGGACGAAATAGGCCGCGGCCAGACCGCCAATGCCGGCGCCGACCACCGCGCAATCCACCTCTTCCGCCACCGAATGATCATCGATGACGAACTTCGCGCCATCGCGCACCTGGTGTGCCACCGCGAGGTCGGCAGCGCGGCTGCCGCGCAGGCCCTGAAGCGCGGGTGGATAGTAAGATCCAGCCGCCGTTCCGATCTCCGCCGCCCGTAGTGGCCCTCCTGCGCTGCCGGCCACGATCGCGCACGCGACGCCGTCAATGAAGTCGCGGCGGGTGATGTTCTGGTTCACGTGCTCTCCGTTCCGGCCCGAATGCGGCACGGTGGTGCTGCATCGGATGCGGGCC
>DATKLO010000307.1:0-25528 GCA_035542375.1 Steroidobacteraceae bacterium
TGCGGCCCTTCCGGTGTCAGGATGCTTTCGGGATGGAACTGCACGCCCTCCACAAGCAGTGTCTGGTGCCGCACCCCCATGATCTCGCCCTCGGGCGTGCGCCCGGTGACTTCCAGTATCGGTGGCAGCGTTTCGGGGGCAGCGATCAGGGAATGATAACGGCCGACTTCGCAGGGAACCGGCAGGCCTGCGAACAGCGTGCGGCCGTCGTGCTCGACCAGCGAAGTCTTGCCGTGCATGAGGCGGGCGGCACGAACCACCTTGCCACCGAACACCTCCACGATGGACTGATGCCCGAGGCACACCCCGAGCACGGGAATGCGGCCGGCAAACGCCCGGATCATGTCCATCGAGACTCCGGCATCGTAAGGTGTGCCAGGACCCGGCGAGATGCACAGATGAGAGGGGGCAAGTTCCAGTGCCTGCTGCGGAGTGAGTGCATCGTTGCGATACACCAGGACCTCCGCGCCCAGCACCAGGAACGCCTGCACCAGGTTGTAGGTGAAGGAATCGTAGTTGTCGATCAGCAGCAGGCGCGGTGTCACAGCCCGGTCTCCGCCATTTCCAGCGCGCGCAGCATGGCGCCGCTCTTGGCCAGCACTTCTTCGTGTTCGCGTTCCGGATCGCTGTCGGCGACGATGCCGGCACCCGCCTGGAAGCTGTACTCGTCGCCCCGGAACACCAGTGTGCGGATGGTGATGGCGTGATCCATGTCGCCGCCGGCGCCGAAGTATCCGACCGTGCCGCCATACAGACCGCGATTGGTCGGTTCGAGTTCGTCGATGATCTGCATGGCGCGGACCTTCGGCGCGCCGACCAGCGTGCCGGCCGGAAAAGCCGCGGCGAACAGGTCGAACGAGTCGCGCTGGTCCGCCAGCTCGCCGTGCACACCGCTGACCATGTGCATGACATGGCTGTAGCGTTCGATCGATCGGTAGGGCTCCACGCGTACGCTGCCGGCCCGGGCCACGCGGCCCAGATCGTTGCGCGCGAGATCTACCAGCATCACGTGCTCGGCGTTCTCCTTGGGATCGGCACGCAGTTCCGCCGCGCGGGCGGCATCCAGGTCCGCATCGTCGGAGCGCGGCCGCGTTCCGGCAATGGGTCGCAGCTGCGCGTGCCCGGACTTGAGTTTCACCAGAGCCTCCGGGGACGAACCGACGACGGTCACATCTCCCAGCGCGCAGTAATACATGTAGGGCGACGGATTGATCAGGCGCAAGGCGCGATACGCCTGGAACGGCTCTATGTCATGCCGCCCCGCAAATCGAGCCGACAACACAAGCTGATACACGTCGCCCGCGGCGATGTGCTCCTGAGTGCGGCGCACTCCGGCCAGGTAGTCGGCGCGCTGGAAGGCTGCCTGTGGCTGGCTGTAGCGTCCTGCCCGGCGCCCGTTCGGCAGGGCACCGCGCAGAGCGCGGATGACCTCGGTGCGTAACGAGCGGCGCTCCTCCTCCGAACCGGCATGCACGAGAGCGATACCGCGTGTCAGATGATCGAATACCAGCAGCGAGCGGGGCGCCGCGTAGTGAAGTGCGGGTGTGTCGCTGGCGATCCTTGCCGGCAACCGCTCGAAGAAACGCACCACATCGTACGAGGAGTATCCGACCAGACCCCCCGCCAGTGGCACGCCCGCGATGTCGGGTCGAGGTTGCGGAGCCTGGCGCAGTGCTGCACGCAGACTCGCCAGCAGCGCTGCGCCATCGGCCGGCGGCGCGCGACGCTCGCCACCGATCGACAGTCCGCCGCGATCGAGTTTCACTTCCAGGCCGTCGCCGAAACCGATGAACGAATAGCGCGCCAGGCGCTCCCCGCCTTCCACGCTCTCGAGCAGGAAGCGCGGCCCGAACGCGGCGAGCTTCATGAACGCCGAGACCGGCGTGTCCAGGTCGCCCGATATGTCGAATGGTGGTTTCAAACTCTCTCCACTGGTCCGAGCGCGCCAAAAGCAAAAAACCCATCCCCGTTGCGCGGAGATGGGTTCTGGTGCTGTGTGATACTGGGTGTCTGGGAAAACTGGAAGCAGCGACCGCGGGCCCACTCCGTCAGGAAGTGCGCCACCACCAGGTCTTGCGGGTCAGGAGCTGCTGCGACATGCGAACTTCAGTATCGCCGGCCCCCCGCCGGGCCGTCAAGTCGCAGTCGGGCACGCGGCGCTGGCCTACAATGGCGCCCCGGGAGCAGCGATCGACGGAGTACCCGTGAGTTTCAAGACACTGCTGGAGAGCTGGCGGGAGACGGCCGCCGCGCCGCGCACGGCAGCGGAGTACGCGGTGCGCCTGCCGGTGGATGACGCCGCGCAGCTGCTGGCCCTGGCGGAGATGTTCCCGGGCCGCACGCCGGAGCAGCTCATCACCGACCTGCTGGGTGCGGCCCTGCAGGAGGTCGCGGCGGCCATGCCCTACGTGGCCGGGCAGAAGGTCATCTCCAACGACGACCAGGGTGACCCGGTCTACGAGGATGTCGGTCCGACGCCGCGGTTCATGGAGCTGGCGCGCCGCCACCGCAGGAAGCTCGAAGCCCAGCTGCGCCAGCCCGGCGGCTGAGGGCGAACCTCATGCCTTCCTTCGATGTGGTCTCCGAACTGAATGCCCACGAGCTCGCCAACGCGCTCGATCAGGCCAACCGCGAACTCGCGCAGCGCTTCGACTTCAAGGACACGGGCGCCACCTTCGAGCTGAAGGACTTCACCATCACGCTGCGCGCGCAGGTGGACTTCCAGCTCAGGCAGATGCTGGAGATCCTCAAGCTGCGCATCTCCAAGCGCGGCATCGACCTGATCTGCCTGGACATCAAGGAGCCGCAGACCACGCTGTCGAGCGCCCAGCAGGAAGTGGTGTTACGGCACGGCATCGATGCGGAGACGGGCAGGAAGATCGCGCGCCTGGTGAAGGATTCACGCCTGAAGGTGCAGGCCGCCCTGCAGGGCGACAAGGTGCGCGTGACCGGCAAGCAGCGTGATGAGCTGCAGCAGACGATCCAGTTGCTGCGGGGAGCGAAGCTGGACGTGCCGCTGCAGTTCAACAACTTCCGCGACTGAAATTCGCGGGACGCCGCTTCCCCGAGCGGGCTTCCCGCCGCCGACCCTGCGCGATCCGGCTCGCGCGCAACCGGGTCTTCAGCGCGCGCCGGCGAGCACCTTGCAGAGCCCCTCGGTCGCGTCGACGACGCTGGGGCCAAGTCGCGTCAATCGCTGATCCTCGAAGGGGATCACCTTGTTGTTGCGCACGGCGCGCAACGTCCGGAATCGCTGCCAGTCGGCGGCCCACCCGGCGCCGGCTCCAGGCGGCGAAGCGGCGATGATGATGTCGGGATTGCGCGCGACGACGGCTTCGATGTCGACGGCTGGGCCGAGTTCGTGGAGGTCGCTGAAGACGTTGCGTGCGCCGCAGATGCGCAATGCATCGCTCATGATGTGCGTGCCGCCCACGGTGTAGATCGGGTGGTTCCAGACTTCTAGCAGTACTGTCGGTGGCTGCTTGCTTTCATATAGACGTGAGAGTCGCGCGAGCCGCGCCTCGAGCTCGCGCGCCGAGCGTTCGGCATCCGCGCTCGTGCCCGCCAACACTCCGAGTCTGCGGATCGAGGCGGGCAGATCGGCCAGCGTGTTGACTTGCTGGCGATACAGAGGAATGCCGATTCGGCCGATCTGCTCGATCTGCGCGATGTTGCCGCCACCGGGCCAGACCACGGCCACATCGGGCCGCAACGCGACCAGGCGCTCCATGTCGATCGCGATGACATCGCCAATGCGCGGGACGAGATGCGCGGCAGCGGGCTCGTCGGAATACTCCACTGTCGCAATGATCCGGTCGCCGGCCCCGGCCGCGAACAACATTTCCGTCGCGCCCGGCGCGAGGCTGACCAGGCGCGAGGCGGGGGCGGTGAGGGTGATGCGCTGGCCTGTATCGTCCACGACGGTCAAGGGGGCGGCGGTGGCCCGCCGGCCAGCGGCCGGACCGGCGACGGCGGCGACCGCAGCCGTGCAGAGCCCGGCGAGCAGCAGCGCCGGCAGCCACACCGGCGCGCGACTCGTCACTTGATGGAGCCGGGCTTGCGCATCATCTTGCGGATCTCCGCGAGGTGCGCTTCCTCGGTCGCGATCTGCTTGCGCGCGTATTCCTCGAGCATGATGCTGCGCCCGGCGACCTGTTCGAGCAGCGAGCGGTATTCCTTCAGGCCTTCCTCTTCGTGGGAATGCGCCTCGCCGAGGATCTCGTCGATGTTGTGCTTGTGCGTCTCCAGCAGCGAGCCGATGCGCAGGGAGGGATGTCCGCCCAGATGGGTGATATGTTCGCCCGCCTCGACGGCATGCGCCTGAGACTCGTCAGCCTGGCTGCGCAGCCACTTCACGATGGGAATGCGGTTGTGGCCGAAGATCATGAAGCTGTAGTGCAGGTAGCGGACCAGGCCGGCCAGTTCGAGCTCGAGGATGCGGTTGAGGGTGGCCAGCACGTTCTCGGTCTCGGAATCGTTGAATGGGCGGGTCATGGGAAGGCTCCTGCGCAGGGGGAGTGGCGATTGTGGCCGGGTCCGGCGAGCACGTCATATACATCAATATAATTGTTGACATCATGTCAATCGGCTACTACGATCACCGCGCATGAGTTACATCGCCGAACGCCGCCAGGAAGAGAAGGAGCGCCGCCGCGCCGAGATACTGGATGCGGCCGAGGCCGTGGCCAAGAGCGCCGGCTGGGACGCGATGACCATGGATCAGGTCGCCCGCAAGGCCCGTCTGTCCCGCGCCCTGGTGTACGTGTACTTCAAGGACAAGTCGGACCTGATGTTCGGGATCGGCGAGCGCGCCCTGGCGCTACTGCGGTCGCGCTTCGAGGAGGCGGTGGCCCGCCACCGCAGCGGGCTCGACCAGATCACGGCGATCGGCCATGCCTACATCGCCTTTTCGCAGGAATTCCCTGTGTATTTCGAAGTGCTGGCGCGCTGCGAGCTGGAGTCGCCGGACACCACCAACCTGCAGCCCAACGAGGAAGCGGTGCTGCAGACCGGAGATGCCGTGCGCGACCTGATGCATCGCGCCCTGGAAGGCGGGGTGCGTGACGGATCCATCCGTCCCGACGTGGGCGATGCCAGGGTCGTGGCGGTGGTCCTGTGGGGATTCATGCACGGCATCATCCAACTGTCAGGTGCGAAGGCCAAAGTGCTGGCCCATGACGGGTTGCATACGCGCGAGCTGATGGATCAGGCGCTTCTCATGGCCACGCGCGCGCTGCAACCCCCCTGCTGAGGCCCTTTTTTTGTCCCTTAACTGACACGCGTCTAATGAGTGCACAGATGAATCCCTCGATCCCGACGCCCCGTCACCCCTTCCCCCCTGCGTTCGCGGCGCTGGCGTTGCTCGTTTTCGGCGTAGCGATGCCGCTTGATGGTCGTGGGCAAGCAGCCGCCGCGCGCAGCAGCGGCCCCATCGCCGCAGCAGATCCGGTGCTGTCAGAGACCGCGGCCCGCCCCGTGGCCGAGGTGATCGACGAGTACGTCCGCCAGGCCTTGCAGTCCAACCTGACTCTGCAGTCGCAGTCGTTCGACGTGGAACGCAACATCGCGGCATTGGATGGCGCGCGTGCGCGCTACCTGCCGACGGTTGCACTGGAGGCTCGTTACACGCGCGCCGAGGGCGGAAGGGAATTCGATGTTCCCGTGGGAGACCTGCTCAACCCCGTCTACGGCACGCTCAACCAGCTGCTCGCGGCGCAAGGTCGCCCGGCTCCGTTCACTCCGATCGCCAACCAGGCCATCCCCTTCCAGCGCGAGCGCGAACAGGACACCCGGTTCACGGTGCGACAGGCACTGTATGCGCCTGCCATTCCAGCTGCTGTGCGCGCCCAGCGCGCCCAACTCGAGTCATCGCAATTCGATCGCGTAGCGCTCGGGCGCCGCATCAAGCGTGACGTGACGGTCGCCTACCTGGACTGGCTCAAGGCAAACCGCACGGTGGGCATCGTAGAAGCCAGCCTCTCCCTGCTCAACGAAAACGTCCGTGTGAATGAGTCCCTGTTCCGCAACGGCAAGATCACCGAGGACCAGGTGCTGCGCGCGCGCGCCGAACAGCTCGCGGTCGTGCAACAGCTTCGCGATGCGCAGAACGGCCAGTCGCAGGCGCGCAGCTATGTGAATTTCCTGTTGAACCGGTCACTGGATGAGCCTCTGCACGTCGCCACCATCGACAGTGAGATCGGGCGCACGGCTCACGACCTCGGTGTATTGCGCACCGAGGCGCTGGCGAACCGCCCGGAGATCCGGCAGCTCGACCGCGTCATCACCGCCGCCGAATCCCAGGTTCAGGTGGCGCGAGCGAGCTTGAAGCCGTCGCTATCACTCGGGGTGGACGCCGGCATCAACGACGAGCAGTACGACTTCGGTCACGGCAGCAACTTCAGCACGATCTCGCTGCTGCTTCGCTGGCAGTTCTTCGATGGGGGCGCTTCGAGCGCTCAGGCGCGTGGTGCGCGAGCCGATGCACGCCGGGCCGCCACGCAGCGGGATGAGATCTCGCAGCAGATCCAGCTCGAAGTCCAGCAGGCACTCGACCGTCTCGAAGCCACGGCCGATTCGCTGGACACGGCAAGCGCGCGCGCTGACGCAGCGCATGCCGCATTCCGCATCGCGAGCCGCAAGCGCGACGAAGGTGTCATCAATCAGGTCGAGTTCATCGACGCGCGCAGCACGCTCACCAGCGCCGAACTCAATCTCAACGTCACCCGCTTCGACCTGCTGGCACGGCAGGCTGAGCTCGATTACGCGACGGCCTCCGGCACCTTGCCGGTGGATCTCGCCGCCCACTAACCGGGGATATCCCATGCAGTCTTCCGAATCGTCCGCTTCGTCGATCACCCCAGTTCCCGCGGAATCGCCGGCTCCGGAAATCGCCCGCACGGGCCACGCGGATTCTCCCCGGCCGGTGTGGGCTGGGCGCGGCCTGCAAGTGGCCAAAGTCGCCGGTGCACTGGCTGCAGTGGGTACGCTGCTGATGCTCGCTTGCACGTCGCATCCAACACCGACGGCTCCCCGGCTGACACCTGTCAGAGCGCAGGAGGCCACGTCCGGGCCGGCGACGCCGTCCATCGTGACGAATGGCATCGTCGCCACCAAGGATGAAATGCGCCTGTCCTTCAAGGTGGGCGGCGTCATCCGCAGCATCCTGGTCGAGCAGGGTCAGAGCGTGCACAAGGGCCAGCGCCTGGCAGAGATCGAGCTGACTGAAATCGACGCGCAGGTCGCGCAGGCTCGCGCGCTGGCCGAGAAGTCCAGTCGCGATCTGGCGCGCGGCGAGCGCCTCTACGGCGACCAGGTGATCAGCCTCGAGCAGCTGCAGGACCTGCGTACGCAGGCGGCCCTGCAACAGGCGCAGCTGCGCAGTGTTGAATTCAACCGGGGTTACTCCGTGATCGTCGCGCCGCAGGACGGCGTGGTCCTGCGCAAGCTGTCCCAGGAGCGCGAACTCGTAGCCGCGGGGCAGGCCGTGTTGACGATCGGCGCGCATGACCGCGGTTACGTGGTACGCGCCGCGCTTTCCGATCGAGACGTCGTGCAGCTGAAGCTCGGTGATCCGGCTGAGATCCGAATGGACGCGTACCCCGGGCGCACCCTGCCGGGCACGATCAGCGAGATTGCCAGCGGCGCGGACGAGCGGACCGGACTCTTCCCGGTGGAGGTGCGCTTCGCGGATCCGCCGGCACCACTGGCCAGTGGTCTGGTAGCGCGACTGCGCATACAGCCCGCTTCGTCGCGCGCGGCGGTCCTGACGTACGTCCCGATCAGCTCGGTCGTCGAAGGTGATCGTGAGCGGGCCAGTGTGTTCGTCGTCAACGGTGATCGCGTGCAGCGCCGTGCGGTACGCATCGCGTTCATCGATACGACGGGAGTGGCGCTGACGGACGGACTGCAGCCCGGCGAACGCGTGGTGACCGACGGAGCGCCCTATCTGCAGGACCAGGAACAGGTCCAGCTGGAGGCGCCATGACCCTGCTGGAATTTCCGATCCGGCGCTACCCGTTCACGCTGGTGGTGTTCCTGTGCCTGGTCGTGCTGGGGTGGTACGCCTTCACGGCGGTGCCGCGGGAGGAGGACCCGTACCTCAAATTTCCGGGCTTCATCATCACCGCGGTCAATCCGGGTGCCGATCCCAAGGACCTGGAGCGGCTGGTGGCCAAGCCCATCGAGGACAAGCTGGCCGAGCTGGACGATGTCTACAAGATCGAGACCACGATCACCGACGGTGTCTCCACCACGGCCATCGAGTTCAACGCCAGCGCGGATCCAGACAAGAAGTACGACGAGGTCACGCGCGAGGTCAACGCGCTGCGTCCCGAACTGCCCGCCGAGCTGAAGCAGCTGGAGATCCGCAAGCTGAGCCCGGGGTTGGTCAATATCGTGCAGCTCGCGCTGGTCTCCGAGGAGGCGACCTATCGCGAGCTGGAGGATCAGGCGCGCTCGCTCAAGGACACTCTGAAGACGGTCGATGGCGTGCGCACGGCAGAGACGTGGGCCTATCCGGCACGCGAACTGCGCGTGGCCGTGGATCTCGAGCGCATGGCGGGACTGGGTATCAGGCCGCAACAGGTCGTCGATGCCGTGCAGAGTGAAAACGCGAACATTCCCGGCGGGTTCATCGACATCGGCGCGCGCAGCTTCAGTCTGAAGACTTCAGGCAATTACACCTCGCTGGACCAGGTCCGCGATACGGTGGTGTTGGCGGCCGGTGGACGGATCGTCCGCGTCCGCGACGTAGCGGACGTGAGCTGGCAAAGCCAGCCGTTGAGTTACATCGGACGCTTCAACGGCAAGCGCGCGGTGTTCGTGACGGCGAACCAGAAGGAAGGCTACAACATCCTGACGGTCAACCAGCGCATCGAGGCCACCCTGGAACGCTTCGAGAAGGATCTGCCCAGACGGATCCGGCTGGAACGCGGATTCGAGCAGTCCCGCAATGTCGCCAGCCGCCTGGATCACCTGTACCGGGATTTCGGCATCGCCATCGGACTGGTGCTGCTCACGCTGCTGCCGCTGGGCTGGCGCGCCGCCGGCATCGTGATGATCTCCATTCCACTGTCGCTGGCCTTCGGACTGACTTCGCTGTACTTCCTCGGTTACTCGCTCAATCAGATCTCCATCGCGGCCTTCGTGGTGGCGCTGGGTCTGCTGGTGGACGATTCGATCGTGGTCACCGAGAACATCGCGCGGCACCTGCGCGAGGGGCAGTCACGCCTGGATGCGGCGATCGCAGGGTCGAAGCAGATACTCATCGCCATCCTGGGTTGCACCGCCACCCTGATCTTTGCTTTCGTACCGCTGATGGCGTTGCCCGGCAACCCCGGCAAGTTCATCCGCGTGCTGCCGGTCACCGTGACGGTCACCATCCTCGGCTCGCTGCTGATCGCGCTGTTCATCATTCCGTTTCTCGCCAGCCGCCTGCTGAGTGAGAAGGAGGATCCGCACGGCAGCCCGCTCCTGCAGAGCGTGATGGGCGCCATCCATCGCTACTACCGCCCCGCTCTGCACTACTGTCTGGCCCGTCCCCGGGCGACGGTCGTGGTCACAATTGCCGGAGCGCTACTGCTGGCGGCCGTTGTCGTGCCCATCATCGGCAACAGCCTGTTCCCCAAGGCTGACACGCCGCAGTTCCTGATCACTGTCGAGACTCCGAACGGCACGAGCTTCGCCGAAACGGATCGCGCTCTGCGTTTTGCCGAGGAACAGCTGGCGCATGTGCCCGAGGTCAAAAGCTGGTTTGCCAATCTGGGCCACGGTAACCCGCAGGTCTACTACAACGTGGTGGCGCACGGGGACGCCCTCAATTACGCCGAGATCTTCGTGCAGCTCTCGCATTACGACACGCGCAAGACGCCACGGAGACTGGATGCGCTGCGTGCCGACCTGGCCCGCTATCCAGGGGCTCACATCTACGTGAAGGAATTCGTCAACGGTCCGAACATCGCTGCGCCCATCGCGATCCGCGTCATCGGTCCGGACCTGGACGTGATCGACCAGCTGGCCGGGCGCGTCGAGCGTTTGATGATCGCCACACCCGGGACGCGCGATGTCAGTAATCCGCTCAAGGTGGCACGTACCAACCTCAAGCTGGCCGTGGATCCCCTCAAGGCCAGTCTGCTGGGCGTGCCGACCGTGGAGTTCGATCGCGCCGTGCGCTTGTCGGTGGCGGGTTACCCGGTGGGAACCTACAAGGATCCGTCGGGCGAGCAATATGACATCACGGTGCGCACCCCGATCGGTCCGCGCGCCGATCTCGATGCGCTCAGCCAGGTGCGCGTGCCGTCCGCATTGGGCGCCGTGCTGCCAGTGTCACAGCTGGCCACGTTGCAGTTCGAAGCGGCGCCGACGCAGATTGCGCGCTACAACCGCGAACGCTTCGTGAGCATCAATTCGGAAGTGGCCGGTGGATACAACACGGCGAAGGTGACCGCGGACATCGTGAAGCGCCTGAACCGCATGAGCTGGCCGCGCGGCTACCGTTATTCGCTCGGTGGCGAGGCGCAGTCGAGCGCGGAGGCGTTTGGCGGGATGGGCACGGCCGTCATAGTGGCGGTGTTCGGCATCTTCGCCATCCTGGTGCTGGAGTTCGGCAACTTCAAATCCACTCTGATCGTGCTGACGGTGGTGCCACTGGGCGTGTTCGGTGGCCTGCTGATGCTGCTGTTCACCGGCAACTCCATCTCGTTCACGGCCGGCATCGGCTTCATCGCCCTGATCGGCATCGAGATCAAGAACTCCATCCTGCTGGTGGATTTCACCAATCAGCTGCGCGCCGAGGGTGTGCCGCTGGATGAGGCGATCGAGCGTGCGGGCGAGATCCGCTTCCTGCCCATCCTGCTGACTTCGGTCACGGCAATCGGCGGTCTGCTGCCGCTGGCCATCGAGAACGTGGGTCTGTATTCACCCATGGCCTGGGTGATCATCGGCGGCCTGATCTCCTCCACGCTGCTGGCGCGCCTGGTCACCCCGGTGATGTACAAGCTGATCCCACCGGAACTCGTTCATTGAGCCAGCGGGCGCAACCTGCAAAATCCTAGCCAATCACCTCAGCGGCCCAGCGCAGGATGGGATCGAGTCGCGGCGAGCACAGGGTGAGTCCGCTTTCGAAGCTGACCCAGCGAAACTCGTCGTGCTCGGCGCGGCCCAGTTCGGGGCGCACCGGCAGCGTCACGGCCACCTGCTCGGTGCGCGCGACGTAGTAGCGGGCGATCTTCTTGTTGGCGTAAGGGGCGGTCTCGCGATACACCTCGCCCCAGTCGAACTGCAGCGCATCGATGAGGGTTTCCTCCTGCACTTCGCGCACGGCGGCCTGCAGGGGTTCCTCACCGGGCTCGACCAGTCCCTTGGGAAAGTCCCAGTTGCGGTAGGCACGCAGCATCAGGAACAGCCACGTATCGGTCCGGCGCACGACCACGACTCCTGCAGATAACCGGGTCGCCATGCCAAAAGTCCCCGATCCCGTGAGGCGGCCAAGGATAGCGCAATGCCCGCGCGCCGATCGTGACTCCCGCGGGAGCACGGACCGACGCGCAGGCACTGTTCCGGAAGGATGTCAGCTCAGGCGGCCTGCGCGCCGCCGGTGTGTGCGTCGCGGGCCTGCGTGGCGGGGGCCTGCGCGCCGCCGGTCTGTGCGTCGCTGACCTTCGCCTGCGCGGCCGCCAGGCTCCCAGCGTCCTCGAGAACAACGGCCACTGCGTGAACTGTCGCGGCGATACGCACCGCGCTCTGCACGGCCTCTCGCCCGAGGCCATGCTTGCGCAGCGTGCGCTCGTGCGATGCAACGCATGTGCCGCAACCGTTGATGGCAGACACCGCGAGCGACAGGAGTTCGAAGTCCTGCTTGTCGATGCCCGGATTGCCGATCACGTTCATGCGCAGGCGCGCCGGCATCTGGGCGTACTCCGCGTCCTCCACGAGGTGCAGGAAGCGATAGTAGATGTTGTTCATGCCCATGACCGCGGCAGCGGCGCGTGCGCCGTTGAGATAAGCCGGATCGAGATGGGCACCCGCGAGCAACTCGATGTCACGGGTGAACGTGACATTGCGGGATGCGATGGCTGAAGCGAGCGCCACGGCCCAGATCTGTTTGTCAGTGAGTCCGGGAGCACCCGTCGTGCTCAGGACGGAACCCAGGTTCAGCTTCAGATCCCGGGCATGGTCCGGAAGCGAGTCGCGGATGGTGTCGAGTGTGGTCATGACTGTCTCCTCACGTTACGCCGCATCAGGTCGCGCGGCGCCCCTCGGCGCCGCGTGACCCTGCGTGGCTCTGCGTGACGTTGCGTTACGCCGCCTTCAGAGTGTCCTGCCCCGCCTTCCAGTTGCACGGACAGAGTTCGTCGGTCTGCAGTGCATCCAGTACGCGCAGCACTTCCTCAGGATTGCGGCCGACGTTCAGGTCGGTGACGTAGACGAAGCGGATGACGCCCTGCGGATCGACGATGTAAGTCGCGCGCTGAGCGACTCCGGCCTCGGGATCCAGGATGCCGAGCTTCGTGGTGAGCTCGCGCTTGATGTCCGCCAGCATGGGGAACGGCAGACTCTTGAGCTCTTCCTTGTCCCGGCGCCAGGCGAGGTGCACGAACTCGCTGTCGATGCTCACCCCGAGCACCTGTGCGTCGCGGGCCCGGAACTCCTTCTCGAGCTTGCCGAACGCGGCGATCTCCGTCGGGCACACGAACGTGAAGTCCTTGGGCCAGAAGAACACGATCTGCCACTTGCCGGGGAAGCTGTCCTGGGTGAATGGCTGGAAGGCCTGGTTCAGGTCGTTCGAGACCACGCCGGTGAGGGAATACTGGGGAAATTTCTGTCCGATGCCCAACATGTCTGACTCTCCTGCAAAAACTGCGGTGATCTGCATGACCGCCGCGGGATGCCGTCATGATGGGGGGCGGGTCTTTATAGTTCCAATCGATTGATATTATAATATCGATAGATTTTATATATGAGGATCGGCGCATGGCCGACATCAAGCTGAAAGACCTGCGCTACCTGGTGGCCGTGGCCGACAGCCGCCATTTCGGCCGGGCGGCCGAGCGCTGCTTCGTCAGCCAGCCTACGCTGTCGGCCCAGCTGAAGAAGCTGGAGGATTACCTTGGAGTGCAGCTCATCGAGCGCCACCCCAAGAACGTGACCCTTACGGAGGCCGGAGAGCAGATCGTGGCTCGCGCGCGGCGCATCCTGGAGGCAAGCGAGGAGGTGGTGACGCTCGCGCGCGCCCACCGCGACCCGCTCGCGGGCCGCCTGCGGCTGGCGCTGCTTCCCACGATCGGTCCGTACCTGCTGCCTCGGGTCTCCCAGGCAATCCGCAAGGGGTTGCCCCGGCTGGAGCTGCGCCTGTACGAGTACCAGACCACGCAGATGCTCGAGAAGCTGGAGAGTGGCGAGGTCGATGTCGGAATCCTCGCACTGCCGGTGGAGCTGGAAGGCCTGGAAGCGCGCGAACTGTTCACCGAACCTTTCACCGTCGCCGTTCCAGAGCAGCACCGGCTCGCCAAGCGCGACAGCGTGCGTGTGGATGATCTGAAGGGCGAAACGCTGCTCCTGCTGGAAGACGGTCACTGCCTGCGCGACCAGGCGCTGGAGGTCTGCAGCCGTATCGGTCTGCACGAGAAGCAGGATTTCCGCGCCACGAGCCTCGAGACCCTGCGCCAGATGGTCGCAACGGGGGCCGGTGTCACCCTGCTGCCCGAGCTCGCCAGCAAGGGAGCCTATGGCAACGCGCGCGGTGTATCGATCCGTCCGTTCGCGCGGCCTGCTCCGGTCCGGCATGTCGGAGCCGTCTGGCGCAAAACCACGGCTCGGCGCCCTGCCATCGATGCGTTGTGTGATCTGATCGCGGCGCACGCGAAATGACGGCCGGCGCCGCCCGCATGGGCCGCGCAGACCGCACGTGCTGCGAGGGCCGCATGGGCAGCGAGCAGCCGTCTGGCATAATTTCGGCGTACTGCCCCACGGAGAGCCTATTGAAGCCCGCCGCCATCCTGACTTGCCTCCTCCTGCTGTGCGCGTCCGTCGCGGTGCCGCAATCCGCCCCGCAGAATGGACCCCAAGGCGCAGGGGCCCCGCGGACTGCACCGCAGGTCACACCGCGCGCAGCACCGCAGGTCGCGCCGAGCGCCGCACCGCAGGTCGCGCCGAGCGCCGCATCGCAGGCGGTGTCCCTGATCGCGCAGGATGCGTGGATCCGGTTCACACCCGGGACTGACATGGCGGCGGCTTATCTGACTCTGCGCAACGTCAGCGCTGCCGCGGTTGTCGTGACCGGCATCCACACGCCGCTCGCGGGCCACGCGATGATTCATGAGACACGGGTGGAGGGCGGGCAGGCGCGCATGCGCCCGCACGAACCGCTCACCATCGAGGCCGGCAAGACGGTCCGGCTCGAGCCGGGCGGACTGCATGTGATGCTGCACGACCTGACCGGAAAACTGGTACCGGGACAGAGCGTGCCGCTGGTGATCGAAATCGAGGGCGGTGGCGCGCTGCACGTGAGCGCGCCGGTACGTCCTCCCGGCGCCGAATGACCCGCCCGGGCTCCAGTCGCGAGGGCCTGCCGCCGAATCACGTCACGCCCTACGACCGGTTCACCTGGAGCGATGGCGAGATCGAACGGTCTCTGCGCGATGGCCGCCACGAGGAGGAACTCGTCGGTTATTTCGGTCGACGCGAGTATCGCGAGCTGGTCCGACTCGCGCGGCAGGGGGCGCGGCGACCGCTCGATGCGGATGCCCCCTGCGTTTTCGTCGTACCGGGCATCATGGGATCGCAGCTCGGCACGCGCCGGCAGCGGCCGCTTCCGGATGACATCCTCTGGCTCGACCCGATCGACATCGAGGTCGGCAAGCTCACGCACCTGCGCCTGTCGGAACGTACTCCGATCGTCCCGCTGGGTGTGGTGCTGTACTCTTATCTGCGTCTCAAGCTGCATCTGCGCGCCAGCGGGTTCGCCACTGTGTTCCACGACTACGACTGGCGGCTCGGGGTCGACGAGCTGGGCGTGGCTTTCGCGCAGAGGCTGCGGTCAGTTGCCGCGCGACGGGTGATGATCGTTGCACACAGCATGGGCGGACTCGTGAGCCGGGCCGCGCTGGCGCAACCTGGCGTGGAGAACGTCGAACGGCTTATCCTGCTGGGCACTCCCAACTTCGGCTCCTACGCTCCACTGCAAGCGCTTCGGGGAACCTACAGCGTGGTACGAAAGATCTCGCGGCTCGTGGCCAACGCCAGCGCAGAATCGCTTGCACGGGACATCTTCACCGGCTTTCCCAGCCTGTATCACATGCTGCCGGTCGCGGGATGCAACGGCGGGCCCGACCTGTTCGACCCCGCACAGTGGCCCGGTGAAGGTCCGCAACCGGACTCCGTACTGCTGCGGAACGCACGCGGCATCCAGGATCGACTTGCTCCACCGGACGAGCGAGTCACCTCCATTGTTGGTATCCGCCAGGAGACCGTTACCGCCGTCACGCGGCGCAAGGGCGAGTTCATCTACACTATCACTCGCCATGGAGATGGAACCGTTCCGGCCGTGAGCGCGACACTGCCCGGCGCACGCAATCTGTACGCGGCCGTGGCGCACAGCGATCTCACTCGCGATCCGGTCGTCGCCGCCGCGGTCACCGACATTCTGCGTCGCGGCAGCACGCGCCGCTTGCCGGCCGAATGGCGCAGCACCAGCGCAGCCCGCGCGCGCATTGGTGACAACCGCCTGCGGAGCATGCATGCCGGCAAGGTGAACTGGGCTGCGCTCGAGCCCGAACAGCGGCGGGAGTTCCTGCAGAATCTGAACGAGCCACCCCGACTGAGCCTGCGGATTCCGCGCCATGGCCGCTCGCGCGCGCGCTGACTCCACGACCGCGCCCGGCGGCGGTAGTGGCGGCGGTGGCGGCGGTGGCGGTGCCACCATCGTGTGGTTCCGGCAGGACCTGCGCCTGCGGGACAATCCCGCACTCCACGCGGCCGCGGCGCGCGGCCGGCCGGTCATCCCCGTCTACATCTGGTCACCGGAAGAGGAGGGCGATTGGGCACCGGGGAGCGCCTCGCGCTGGTGGCTGCATCACTCACTGATCGCACTCAACAAGGAGCTGCGCGAACACGGATCGCGACTGATCCTGGCGCGCGGCCCGGCCCTGCAGACCCTGGAGGCGCTGGCCGCGGAAGCGGGTGCAACCGCCGTCCACTGGAACCGGCGCTATGAACCAGCGGCGCTGGAGTGCTCACGCCGTGTGGCGGAAGGTCTGCGCGCCAGCGGCATCGCCGTGAACGAATTCAACAGTGCGCTGCTGGTGGAGCCGGAGGATTTCGCGAACCGCAGCGGCCGTCCCTACCAGGTCTACAGTGCGTTCCAGCGCGCGTTGCTCACCAGCGTCAAACCCGTGGAGGCTCTGCCGGCGCCCCGTGAGTTGCGCGCGCCTCGCTCATGGCCGAAGGCCGTTCTGCTGGGATCCCTGCAACTGCTCCCCGAAGTGAACTGGTACAAGCGGATTGAGGCCAGCTGGAGGCCGGGCGAGAGCGGCGCGCACAGTCGCCTGAGCCGCTTCATCCAGCGTGCTTTACCCGACTACCGCAGTGCGCGCGACCGGCCCGCCGTTCGCGGCACCTCAGGTCTGTCGCCGCATCTGCATTTCGGTGAGATCGGGCCGCGACAGATCTGGCACGCGCTGGGGCCACGCGGGCGTGCCTCGATGTTCCTGCACGAGATCGTGTGGCGCGAATTCGCCCATCACCTGCTGTATCACTTCCCCCAGACGCCCACCGAACCGCTGCGCAGCGAGTTCGCACGCTTTCCGTGGCGCTCCGAGGCACGCAGGCTGTCGGCCTGGCAAGGCGGCCGGACCGGAGTGCCGCTCGTGGACGCGGGCATGCGCCAGTTGTGGGCCACCGGCTGGATGCACAACCGGGTGCGCATGGTGGTGGGTTCCTTCCTGGTCAAGAATCTCCTCATCGGCTGGGAGAGCGGTGCACGCTGGTTCTGGGACACGCTGGTGGATGCCGATCTCGCCAACAACACCCTGAACTGGCAGTGGGTGGCCGGCTGCGGTGCGGACGCAGCGCCCTACTTCCGCATCTTCAATCCACTCACCCAGGCAGAGAAGTTCGATCCGCAGGGTGAGTACGTGGCGCGCTGGGTGCCGGAGCTGGCCGGCGGACGCCCGGCCGAGGACTCCTCCTCCGAGGCGCACTACCCGCAGCCCATCGTGGATCTGAAGAAGAGCCGCGAAGCGGCCCTCGAGGCCTACGAGAGCATGCGCCGTTCCGCGCAGCGGAAGCCGCGCTTATCATAGGAGCCGGTCACGGGGGTGATGGCCGGTCGCAGGGGCTCCCGTAATAGTCGGTCACAGGGGACAGGGGTTCCCGTAATAGTCGGTGACAGGGGTTCCCCGTAGTGGCCGGTGACAGGGGGCTACCACGTTGAGCAGCGCACTGGATGAGATCACCCGCAACGTGCCGGAGATGCAGCAGGTCGTGCGCATCACGGTGCGGCTCGGCACGGCCCTGATCATGGGCACCCTGGTGGGATTGCAGCGCGAGCTCACCCACAAGCCGGCCGGCCTGCGCACCCACATGCTGGTGGCTCTGGGCACCGCCCTGTTCATCGTGAGCGCCACGGAGCAGGGCATGCTCCACGATGACCTCTCGCGCATCATGCAGGGGCTGGCGACCGGCATCGGCTTCCTGGGTGGGGGCGCCATCCTCAAGCTCACCACCGAGCGTGAGATCCACGGACTGACCACCGCGGCCGGCATCTGGATGACCGCTGCGGCCAGTGCGGCAGCGGGTCTGGGACAGATCGCCGTGGCGCTCATCGGCACGGTCTTCGGACTGCTGGTGCTGATTGTCTTCCACCGCATCGAACGCTACCTGGGCCATCGCGCCCGCCGTGACTCCGAGATCCACCCCCATGGCGATCCCAACCCACCGGACCTGATGTGACACTGCGCTACTGCACCGTCGATGTATTCACCGACCATCCCTTCGGCGGCAACCCGCTCGCCGTGTTCTGCGATGTGCCGGAGCTGCCCACTGATTTCATGCAGAAGGTGGCACGCGAATTCAACCTGTCGGAAACGGTCTTCATCGTGAAGCCGCGTGACCCGCGCGCCGCGCGTCGGCTGCGCATCTTCACGCCGGCGCGCGAACTGCCGTTTGCGGGACATCCAACGATCGGGGCCGCGCAGGTGCTCGTGGAGGAGGGACTCGCCGGCGTGCACGGCGCCTCGGGACAGTTCCTGCTCGAGGAGGAAGTGGGCCTCGTACCCATCCAGGTGCAGCGCCAGCAGGACGGTCACTGGTTCGTACAGCTGACGACAGCGCGCCTGCCCGAGCAGACGGCGAAGGCGCCCCCTGCGGAAGAGTTAGCGACGCTGCTGGGAATCTCCACGGGAGATCTGCTCGGCGATGGCGAAACGCCGCAGTACCTCTCGTGCGGCGTGCCGTTTCTGTTCGTGGGTGTGCGCAGCCGCGCGGTGCTGGGCCGCCTGAGCATCGACCCGGACGCGAGCCACCGGCTGCACGAAGCGACCGGCATGTCACAGGTCTTCGCGTTCTGCTACGAACCGGAGCGCAAGGGCTCCGACATCCGTGCCCGCATGTTCGCCCAGGAGTTCGGCATCACGGAGGACCCCGCCACCGGCAGCGCGGTGGCCGCTCTTGCCGGCTACCTCGCCCCACGCGCCGGAACATCCGATGGCACGCTGCGCTGGACGGTCGAGCAGGGATTCGAGATGGGTCGCCCGAGCCTCCTGTACCTTGAAGCTGACATGGTGAAGGGCGCGCTCACAGCGGTGCGCGTCGGCGGCACGGCGGTGAGGATGATGGAAGGCGAGCTGAAGTCCTAATTGATCAACTGCTGAGCGCGGCGACGATCCGCTCCCGCTGCGCGGTATCGGGCAAGCGGCCCCGGCCGCCCTGCAGGTTGTCCTGCAGATGGCCGACCTTGCCGGTGGCCGGAATGATGCAGGTCACCGCCGGGTTCGCCGCGATGTACTTCAGGAACACCTGACCCCAGCTGGTGCAGTCGAACTCCGCGGCCCAGGCGGGTACGGGCTTGCCACGCACCCGGTCGAACAGTGCTCCGTCCTCGAACGGACGGTTGACGAGCACCGCCACTCCCTTGTCGGCCGCCAGCGGCAGCAGCCGCTGCTCGGCGTTGCGCGTCAGTGGTGAATAGTTGAACTGCACGAAGTCCAGCTTCTCGCGATTGATGACGCGGATGAGATCCTCATGCGAGGAGACCGTGTAATGCGTTACGCCGATGTAGCGCACGCGACCTGCTTCCTTCCAGGCGCGCAACGTCTTGAGTTGGGTATCCAGGTCCAGCAGGTTGTGAACCTGTATCAGGTCCAGGCGCGGGTGCTGCATGACCTGCGACGAATGCGTCATCTGCTCGATGCCCGACTGCGCGCCTCGCGTCCACACTTTCGTGGCGATGAAGGCCTGCGAATGCATCTGCGGCGTGAGCAGGTCTCCCAACACGCCCTCGGCCGTGGAATACATGGGTGAGGTGTCGACGAGCCGCGCGCCGGCAGCGAAGAATGCAGTGAGGACATCCTTCAGCGGTACGCGCTCGGCTGATGCCGTCCCCACTTCGAAGGGTCCGGATGTACCCAGCCCGATGACCGGCAATTCCTCGCCGGTGGAGGGGATCCGGCGCGCAATGAGCTTCTCAGGCGAATCCGCGGACACGGCACGGGTCGCGGCGGCTGCGGGGGCCGTGGCCGCAGGGGCGGCGGCGGGGGCGTTAGCCGTTGCGGTGGCAGTCGCAGCAGCGGCGGCGGCGGTAGCCGTTGCGGTGGCAGTCGCAGCAGCGGTGGCGGCGGCCATCATCTTCAGTCCTCCCGCGAGCAGTTCGCGCCTGTTCACGATACTCCGTCAGATCAATGCGGCATCCGTTGTGATCACGCTCTCCGCACCGCCTTCCACGACGCGCCCCAGGGCCAGGGCCTGTGGCAGCACCTGCTCGGCATAGAACCGCGCCGTGTGAAGCTTCGCATCGTAGAACGATTTCTCCGGCCCCTCCAGGTTGGCCGCAGCCAGGGCCGCGCTCCGGGCGAGCAACCACCCGCCGACCACGTAACCGCACAGCATGAGATACGGCACCGACACCGCCATGGCGGCGTCGGGCCTGCTCGCCAGTGCCTTCAGCAGACTGTCGGTCGCGGTTCGCAGGTGATTCACGGCTTCGAGCGCCGCCTTGCGCGTGGCCTCGGCAGCGGGATGCTTCGCTCCGAGCGCCTGCAGTTCCCGCCCCATGTCCGCCAGCAGGCTGCCCATGGCGGCACCGCGGTCGCGGCCGATCTTGCGTCCGATCAGGTCATTGGACTGGATCCCGGTGGTGCCCTCGTAGATCGTGGTGATGCGGGCATCGCGCATGTACTGGGCCGCGCCCGTTTCCTCGATGAAGCCCATGCCGCCATGCACCTGCACGCCGATGCCGGTGACCTGGTTGCCCGTCTCGGTGCACCAGCCCTTCACGATGGGGATCAGCAGATCCGCGCGCGCCTGCGCGCGGGTCCGCTGCTTCTCGTCAGGATGGTGAGTGCCGACATCCAGTTGCGAGGCCGCGTACAGGGCCAGCGCGCGCGCCGCCTCGGTCAGCGACTTCATCGTGAGCAGCATGCGCTTGACGTCGGGGTGATGGATGATCGGCAGCGGCCCGGCCGGTTGTGGCACGGGAGGCTTGCCCTGCACCCGGGTGCGCGCCCATTCCACAGCGCGCTGGAAGGCGCGCTCGCCTATGGCGTAACCCTCGAGCCCCACCGACAGGCGCGCGGCATTCATCATGATGAACATGTATTCCAGGCCGCGGTTGGGTTCACCCACGAGATACGCCACCGCCCCGGCCTGGTCGCCGTAGGCCAGCACACAGGTCGGGCTGGCATGGATGCCCAGCTTGTGTTCGATCGACACGCAGCGCACTTCGTTGGGCTCACCCAGAGAGCCATCCGCGTTGACGAGAATCTTCGGCACGATGAACAGCGAGATGCCCTTGACGCCCGGCGGTGCGCCTTCGATGCGCGCGAGCACCATATGGATGATGTTTTCGGTGCAGTCGTGGTCGCCCCAGGTGATGAAGATCTTCTGGCCGAACATCCGGTAATGATCACCGTCGGGCACGGCGCGCGTGCGGATCTGGCCCAGATCCGAGCCCGCCTGCGGCTCGGTCAGATTCATGGTGCCGGTCCACTCGCCGCTGATCATGCGGCGCAGGAACAGCTCCTTCTGTTGCCGCGTGCCGCACAGTTCCAGCGCGTGCACCGCGCCCTGCGTGAGCATCGGACAGAGTTTGAAGGCGAGGTTGGCCGAGGCCCAGATCTCCTGGACTGCCGTGACCAGCGACTGCGGCGCCGCCTGGCCGCCGAAGTCCGGATCGGCGCCGAGGGAAGCCCAGCCGCCCGCCGCGAATTGCCGGTACGCATCGCGGAAACCCGGCGCGGCCTGCACGCCCTGCGGTGTCCAGCTGGCGCCGTGCTCATCACCGGCGCGATTGATCGGCTCGAGCACGGTCTGCGCGAAGCGCGCCGCCTCCTCGAGGATCGCGCCACCCACCTCGGTGGAATGATCCGCGAAGGCGGGGAAAGCCGACAGGGACTGCGACTGCAGCAACTCATCGAGCACGAAACGCAGTTCCCTGAGCGGAGCGCGATACATCTGACAGTCCTTGAGCCGTGGGTTGGCTCTAGTCTAGCGCGGCCAGCCCCGCCCGCCGAGCACAATCCTACTCGCGGGTAACCTTATGTCGCGGACGGGCCGGCAGCAGCATCCGGGCGTGCCCCGGCCAGCGCCGGGACGATGTTCGCGGCCAGGAAATCGACGAAGTGCCGGACGCGCAGGTCAGCCTCGAGCGCGGCCGGATACACGGCATGCAGTTCGGCGGCAGCGGGCAGGGTCCAGTCCGACAGCACGGGTTTCAGGCGGCCGGTGGCCAGACCTTGCCGACAGAGGAACTCAGGCAGCAAGCCGATCCCCAGGCCTGCGGCGGTCGCCGCGTGCAGCACGGCTGGATCGTCGACGGCGAGTTTGGGCGACACAGGCACTTCCGCGCGCAACAGGCCACGCTCGAAACGCAGGCGGAACTGAGGCAGATCGGTGAGCTCCGGCGTCAGCAGGTCGTGCGCACGGAGATCGTCGGGACGCGTTGGCGTACCGCGCGACTGCAGGTAAGCAGCAGTAGCGCATAGCAATGCAGGCGGCGCACCCAGAAGCCGGGAAGCAAACTCGGCCGGCGCTGACGTGCGTGTGCGAATGGCGACGTCCCAATCCGTTGCATTCTCCGTATCGGCATCCAGGGCAACTTCCAGTGGAATATCCGGGAAGCTCTCGAGAAAGCGCGGCACCAGCGGCGTGAGCAGCACCCGACCGAAGGTTGGGTCGGCCACCACGCGTAACGGCCCGCTGAGCGGTGCGTGCAATCTGGCGATGACCGCGCGTGCTGCGTCCGACTCCTCCACGATGCGGGAGGCATGCGCAAAGAGCAGCTTGCCGGCGTGCGTGAGCGCGACGCGGCGCGTCGTGCGCTCGAGCAGGCGAACGCCGAGGGATTTCTCGAGGTCGGCTACTGCGCGGCTCACCGCCGCCTTGGGCACGCCAAGCGCACGCGCTGCGGCCGAAAAGCCGTTCAGATCGATGACTTTGGCCAGCACGGCCAGCTGCGCAGGTGTCCAGAGCAGGCTCAAGGGCGCCTCAATCGTTCCGTCCGGGAGCGCCATTGTTTCACCCTCGATGCATCCCGGCCAAGCTCCTGGGCGTAGAATGCCGGCGCCGAGCGGGCGTACCTGCACCGCCGGCCCCCATTTACCGCTCTTTCCGAATAATCAGGAGCATCCATGAAGATCTCGGTGTACGCCCTGTCGGTGGACGTCTTCGCCATCACCCTGGGCAACCTCTCGGCCCTCCTCGAAAAAGGCGCTGCCAGCGCGGCGGCACGCAAGTTCGACCCCGCGGTGCTGGTCGGCTCGCGGCTCGCGCCGGACATGTTTCCGCTGTCGCGCCAGGTGCAGATCGCCTGCGACCTGGCGAAGAATTCCGTGGCGCGCCTGGCCGGTCAGGAACCGCCGCGCTTCGAGGACAACGAGAAGACGATCGAGGAGCTGCGCTCGCGCATCGCGCGCACGATCGAGTACATGCGCGGCATACCGGTGAGCGCGTTCGAGGGTTCCGAGGATCGTGACATAAAAGTCCCCGCCGGCGAGCGCACGTTCGATTTCAAAGGCCTGTCGTTCCTGCAGCGCTGGGCGATTCCCAACGTGTTCTTCCACGTGACCACCGCCTACAACATACTGCGGCACAACGGTGTCGATCTCGGCAAGCGAGATTTCATCGGCGCCGTGTAGTTCATCTGGCTGGATTTGCCTGCCGCAAATCCAGCGGACATCAAACGCGGCCGCCGGCAAGAACCTGGTTTGCGCCGGCGGCTCATCGATGACGCGCGGCGTCATGTCGAATATGACAAACGACACAGGGATGTGTATCCAAGTGCCGACGCTCGTCGTGAGAACGCGAGCGAAGTCACACCGCCCCAATCACCGTCCTGCCACCCTAGAACCGCATCAAAGGAGATCCGTTCCGGCGATGTGCGCAGTTTCCGGGGAGCGTCACGCTTTGCGCAGCTTGTTTCGTCTGGGGAAGCCCGTGCAGTCAGCCACCGCTATCGCCGTGCGATCGCCACCGACCAACACTACTGCCTCGATCGAGGCCACTTCGAACGAACCGCCCACAGCGGAGTCGCTCGGATGGCAATTGCGGGCGGCCCTGCCGCCGATGCGCCTGCATTCGGTCTCGCTGTACGACGATCAGGCGAACGTGCTGTGGTTGAGTGAGGGTGCGCTGGGTCCCGACGAGCACAGCGCCGTCATGGGAGCCTTCGAAGAACTGACCTCGGATTTCTCGAGACCCGCGTACGAGCATTCCCTCGAAGACGGCCGCGTGGGCCTCTTCATCCCCGTGCGTGCCCCACAGGGCGCGCTCGTGGGCATGGCCATGATCCTGGCCGACATCAAATCAGTCGGCGAAGGGACGGCGGACAGGCTGGTGACACCGCAGGTGCGCACCATCCTGCAGAAGGTCGCAGTGCTGCTGCGGCCGCCATCGAGCCGCGGCACGCGCACCGACACAACCTCCGAAATCGGCCTCATGCCCGCGGGCCTCGTGCCGCCGACACTGGCCGCAGCGGCAAACTCCGCTCGCGCCGGAGCCGAAGTCGCCGGAGCCGAAGTCGCCGGAGCCACGGGTGATTTCCCCGGCAACGACAGCGTTGAGGCGTCCGCCGAGGTGTCCGAGCTGTCGCCGCAGGCCGTGGACGACATCCTGGAGTTCGAGCTCACGCCGGAGGTCCCGGCCGCGCAGCCGGCACCCCCGCTTGTGACCGTGGCGCCCCCCGTCCCGAGGGCGCCGCGGCCGGTGGCACCCGTCGCTCCCCCAGTCGCCAGTGCCCCGCCACCCCTCGCCAGTGCCCCGCAAGCCGTCGCCAGCGTCCCGCCAGCCGTCGCCAGTGCCCCGCCAGCCGTCGCGAGTGCATCGGCGCCTGTCGCGAGCGCACCGCCTCCGGCTGCGGCTGCGGCTGTTGCACCCCCGGCCGCTAAACCCTCCACGGGCGCGACCACCCGGACCAACACGCTGTCGGCCTCATCGACCAGCAATCCGAAGGTCATGCCCTCTTCGGCGGCCACCAGCACCACGACGAAGGCACTGTCCGGTGTCGCGACTACGACTTCGCGAGTGCTCACGCTGCCCGAGGGCGTGACACTGAATCTCGAACTGCAGCCGTACCACAAGCTGCGTCCGGGTGGTCGCACGCGCCGCTTCGAAGTTCTCGCCAGCGCCATGGTCCGCGAGACGCAGAAGATCACCTCGGGGCTGGATAGCTTCGCGCTGCAGCGCCTGTTGTCGTGGATGGGCGCGAACCGCGCGGCGTGGAACTCCGAACCCACCAGCTTCACGCTCAATCTGTCGATCGCCACCCTCGAGGACGACCGCTTTCCGCAGTTCGTCGCCTCGAACCTGAAGTCGCACAGCATCGCTCCCGAAAACATCGGCTTCGAGATCGCCGAGGCGTTGTGCGTACAGCGCCGCGCGCAGGTCGAACGCTTCATCACGTTGTGCGACAAGCTCGGCTGCTTCGTCGTGATCGACGATTTTTCCATGGACTCCGCCGTGGTGCCGCTGCTGCGCTCCAAGGCGCTGCGCCTGGTCAAGATCGACCCGAAACTGACGGCAGTGGCGCTGCGGGACAAGCTGGCACAGGCCATGGTCGTGGCCATCGCCCAGGCGGCCAAGGTTCTCGGCATCCACTGCGCCGCCAAGGGCGTGGACTCCCAGGCCACGCAGCAGTGGCTGAGCGCCGTCGGTTGCGATTTCGCGCAGAGCCCCGCCCTCTCCCCACGGCAGCCCCTGGAAGCCCTCGGACGGCCGCAGCCGGCCAAGCCGAGCGCCGACTAAATAACCTTCATAATCAATCAGATACCCTCATCCAGAGGGTCCATCCCCGACACTCCGCTCCCGGGTCCTCGACACTCCG
>DATKLO010000308.1:0-16082 GCA_035542375.1 Steroidobacteraceae bacterium
CGGCGCAGCCGCGAGCACAGGCCGCACATCGTGCGCCCCTCGGGGATCACCCGTTTGACGACGCTGTAGGTGTCCTGCTCGAGGATCTGGTAGTCAACACCGAGATCGGCCAGATATTCCGGCAGCACGTGCTCGGGGAAATCGGGCTGCTTCTGATCGAGGTTGACGGCCACGAGCTCGAAGCGCACCGGTGCGCTGCGCTGCAGGGACAGCAGGATGTCGAGCAGCGTGTAGGAATCCTTGCCGCCGGACAGGCACACCATGACGCGATCGCCGGCGGCGATCATGCCGAAGTCCTCGATGGCCTTGCCGACCTGGCCGCGCAGTTGCGCCTGCAGCCGGTGGAAGGTGCGTGAGAGTCGTATGGGAGCGGTCATCGGAGCGAATCCTACCAGCGCCGCCTGCGCGGCACTGCCCTGCCCGCCACGGCGCGCGCGTACGCCGGCTCAGGTCAGCGCGGCTCGCAGGGCTGGCGATCCGCAAACCAACTCGGCTCAGGCCGCCGCGCTGCTTTGCGCGCTCTCCAGGTACTTGGACTCGACATAACGTATGAAGGACACGGCGGACAGCGGCTTGCCGGTGGCGCCCTTGAGAAGCTCCTGCACGGGCACCTTCGCGCCCAGGCTGTGCACGTGGGTGCGCAGCCACTCCAGCAGGCCCGTGAATTCCCCGGCCGCGAGCTGCTCGTCCAGGGTCTCGACCTGGGCGCGCAGCGTCTCGTAGAGCTGGGCCGCGATCACGGCACCCAGCGCGTAGGAGGGGAAATAGCCGAACGAGCCCACGGCCCAGTGGATGTCCTGCAGGCAGCCATCGGCATCGTTCTGCGGCCGGATTCCGAGCCGCTGTTCCATGCCGGCGTTCCAGGCCTCCGGCAGGTCGCGCACCGCCAGCTCGCCGCTGAGGAGCTGCTTCTCCAGCTCGTAGCGCAGCATGATGTGCAGCGGATAAGTGAGCTCGTCGGCGTCGACCCGGATCAGTCCGCGACGCACGCGTGTCAGGTGCGCGTAGATGTTTTCCGGATCCCACTCGGGACCGGTGACGCCGAAATGCTTCAGGAGCAGCGGCTGCACGTAGCGCACGAACGGCCGGCTGCGGCATACGAGCATCTCGAACAGCAGCGACTGGCTTTCCTCGAGCGCCATGCCGCGGTCACGGCCCACGGGCTGGTCGCGCCAGTCCTGCGGCAGGCCGAGGTCGTACATCGCATGGCCGGTCTCGTGCAGCGCGCCCAGCAGTCCCGAGAAGGGCTCGTTGGGATCCATGCGCGTGGTGATGCGGATGTCGCCGGGTACGCCTTCGGTGAAGGGATGCTCGCTCTCATCCAGACGACCGCGGTCGAACGGAAAGCCCACCGCTTTCATGACTTCGAGGATCAGGGCCTTCTGCTTGCCGGGCGGGAACTTGCCCGTCAGCGGCAGCGCCGGTCGTGCCTCCTGCAGCGCAATGGACTCGCGGATCAGGGAGGGCAGCCGGCGCGACAGCGCCTTGAACAGCGCGTCGATGTCGGCCGTGGTGATGCCGGGGCTGAACTCGTCCACCAGCGCATCGTAAGGTGCAAGGTTCAGCGCCTGGCCGAGCAGCGCGGCCTTGTCGCGCACGAGGTGCACGACCTCTTCCAGATGGGGCGCGAACAGATCGAACTTGCCCTGCTGGCGCGCTTCCAGCCAGCGGGCTTCCGCACGTGAGGCGGCCTTGGTCAGGCGCGAGATCAGCGTGACCGGCGTGGCGATGGCGTGGTCACGCTGGCGACGCATCTCGCGCAGGTTGGCGACCTGCCAGTCGAGCAGCCCCTGGCTGTTGGCCTGGGCGCGGTCGAGCAGGCGCGTGATCTTGGGAGCGGTGAGCAACGCGTGATGCTCTGTCTCGAGCGCGGCGAGCTGCTCGCCACGCACATCCGCACTGCCTCGCGGCATCATGACGGCGGCATCCCACCTCAGCAGGGCGAGGGCGCCCCGAAAGGCATATAGACGCTTGAACTCCTGTTCGAGTTGCTTGTAGGGCGAGGCTGACATGGCTCTGGTACTCGGGCC
Organism: Steroidobacteraceae bacterium; assembly: GCA_035542375.1. GTDB lineage: Bacteria > Pseudomonadota > Gammaproteobacteria > Steroidobacterales > Steroidobacteraceae > 13-2-20CM-66-19. Next base: position 2,031 of record DATKLO010000308.1, read on the forward strand.
CCGGCTGCGGACCTGCAGCGCGGGCGCGGGGTCGGACGGCCGCCAGTTTACCAGCGGGGCACGGTCAAGCCGGTCTCCTCAGAACCTTTTATGAGCTAAATCATTAGCTTAGGAATGGGACACAGTGGTTGACACGCCACAAGGGGGGTCAGGCACGGAAAGACATAATTCAGGCGGTCCGTGGCAGGGATTGCCACACGTGCATGGCCCGCTTGCGGTCTTCTCCCCAGTGATAGCCGCCGAGGCCGCCGTCCTTGCGCAGCACGTTGTGACACGGGATCAACCACGCCACCGGGTTGGAGGCCACGGCGTTCCCGACGGCGCGAGTTCCACCCGGATGTCCGATCGCCCGGGCGACATCAGTGTAGGTGGTGCTCGCGTCCCGACCGAGATCCAGCAGCGCCTGCCAGACCTTGAGCTGGAAGTTGGTGCCGCCGACGCTGACCGCGAGCTTGCCGCCCGCGCCGTTTTCCCCGCCCTGCCCGACTGCGCCGTTCGACCCCCAGATGCGCTCGGCAATCGCGCGCGCGTGCCGCTCGTCCAGTTCGAGATCGGCGGCGGGCCAGCGCTGCTGCAACTCCCGCAGCGCGGTTTTTTCGGCCGCCGGCTCGACGAAGGACAGATGGCAGATACCGCGATCCGTGGTTCCGAGAAGCGCGCGGCCGAAGGGGGTGTCGGTGAAGCCGTGGCGGATCTGCGCGCCGCGGCCCTGGAGTTTCAGCTCGCCGGGAGTCATCGCATCCAGCGTGACCACCAGGTCATGCAGGCGCCCGGGCCCTGACAGACCGACCGAATAGGCCGCATCCAGCACCGGCTGGGAACGCAACGCATCGCGTGCAGCCTGTCCTGTCACGTAGGTCAGGTACTGTTTGGGCGTCACGCCGGCCCAGCGGCGGAACAGGCGGTTGAAGTGGAATTCGGACAGGCCGGCGTGGGCCGCCACGTCGGCCAGACGCGGTTGCGCGCGGAACTGCCGCTCGATGTAACGGATGGCGCGGGCGATTCGGGCGAAGTCCCGGCTGTCGAGGAAGTGCTCAGGTACGGTGTTCATGGGCGCCATCTTAGGCAGCCGGCGCGCGGGCGCCGACCCGATTCTTGCGGCTGGCTTCCGCTACACTCGCGCGCCCATGCAGAAAGAAGCCTGGACCTGGAGCAGCGGGCGCCACCCCGGAGCGGCCCGGCTGGTGCGCTGGGGACATTATGGAATGCCGGTGCTGGTCTTTCCCACCGCCGGGGGTGACTGCGAGGAGATCGAGCGGTTCCAGCTGATCGCGGCGCTGGATGCGTTACTCGGGACCGGACGTCTCAAGGTTTATTCGATCGACGGCACAGGCGTGCGGGGCTGGCTGTCGGGCCGGCCGCCCGCCGAGTGTGTGCGATTGCAGGAGGAATACGCGCAGTTCGTGGCTACCGATGTGCTGGAACGGATCCGCGCGGACTGTCACGACGAGCGCATCGAACCGCTGCTCGCAGGCCTGTCCCTCGGGGCCGCGTCGGCGTTGCAGGCGCTGTGCCGCCATCCGGAACTGTTCCGGGGCGCCGTGTGCGTCAGCGGCGTGTTTGATCTGGCCGGCCGCTTCGGCGGAGTACCGGCGGCGCAGGTGGGTGCGTTCGCGCCGGAGACCGTGCTCGCGACCTCGAGTGGCCCGCAACGGGATCGCTTGCGCGAGCGGGCGCTGCTGCTGGCCAGCGGCACGGGCGAGCTGGAGACGCCGGATGAGTCGCGGCGGATGGCGGCGGCACTGGCGGCGGGAGCGATACCGCAACGCCTGCTCCTGTGGGGCACCGACCGGGGCCACAACTGGTCGACGTGGTGCGCCACGCTGCCGGGGCTGCTGGCGGAGCGGGTGTGAAAACGGGCCGGCCGGGTGCGGACTCGAATACTTGCGCCGAGACGGGACGCGGCGAGGTGGCGGGTGGCGGGTGGCGGGTGGCGAGGCGATGGGCCATGGGCCATGGGCGTTGAGGCGTGAGGCGTGAGGCGTGAGGCGGTCAACGATGCGGCGCGCGCCATTCCTGCACGAGGTAGGGCCAGCGGGCCACGGCGATGCCGATGGCCACGGAGGCGAGCAGCAGCACGACCAGGACGAAACCGATCAGGACACGGCGACGACGCAATGCATCCCCCTGCAACACTCCCGGGCCGACACGGTCCCGGGCGCAACATGATAAACCGGTAACCGCAGCCATGAATCTGACCGTCTGCCTGCTGGCCTCCGAGGCGGCCCCCTTCTCCAAGACCGGAGGGCTGGCCGATGTCTCCGGCGCGCTCACCAAATACCTGAACGCGACCGGTCACGATGTCAGGCTGTTCACACCCCTGTACTCGTCGATCGACCGGACGCGCTTCCCCCTGACACCGGTTCAGGGCCTGGAGAATCTCGCGGTCAGCGTCGGTTCGCACCGCTACACGATGTCGGTCTGGACGGCGCGCATGCCGAACAGCACCGCCAATGTGTACCTCATCGACTGTCCGCCGCTATTTGCACGGCCGACGCTCTACACGGCGGACCCGGATGAGCACCTGCGCTTCCTGGCCTTCACCCGCGCGGCGTTTGCCTGCTGCCAGCATCTGAAGTGGTCGCCGCAGATCCTCCACTGCAACGACTGGCATACCGCCTTCGGGCCCTTGTTCCTGCGCGCCTCCTACGACTGGGACCAGCTGTTCCGCTCGACGCGCTCGGTTCTGACCATTCACAACATCGGCTACCAGGGCATCTTCCCGGCGTCCGGTCTCGGTGATCTCGCACTCGGGGCGCGCAATTCGCTGCTGCACCAGGATGATCTGCGCGCCGGGCGCATCAATCCGCTGCGGCACGGGATCATGTACGCGGATGCGATCACGACCGTCAGCCCCACGCATGCCCGCGAGATCTGCACGGATCAGTACGGCATGGGCCTGCAGGACACTCTGCGTGCCCGCGGCAGCGCGTTGACTGGCATTCTCAACGGCGTGGACTACGATGAGTGGGACCCGCGGCGTGACCGGTACCTGCCCCTGCATTACAACCCGGACACCCTGAGCACCAAGGCGCAGCTGAAGCGGCAGCTGCTGCATCGCCTGTCCTTCAGTGCGGGCCTGTCCACGCCGCTGGCGGGCATCGTCAGCCGGCTGGCCTCGCAGAAAGGCATCGACCTGATGTTCCAGTCGCTGCCCCAGGTACTCGAATGGCGCGACATGGCCTGCGTGGTGTTGGGCAGCGGCGATCCACAGTACGAGCAGTTCTTCACCGAGCTGCAGGCCCAACATCCCGGTCGCGTCGTGTTCCGGCGCGGCTATGACGACGAACTGGCGCACTGGATCGAAGCCGCCAGCGACATGTTCATCATGCCCTCGCTTTACGAGCCGTGTGGCCTCAACCAGATGTACAGCCTGCGCTATGGCACGGTGCCCATCGTCCGCCGGACCGGGGGTCTCGCGGATTCGGTGGAGCATTACAACCCGGAGACCGGCGAAGGCACCGGGATCGTGTTCAACGACTACGATTCCGAGGCGCTGGAGTGGGCCCTGAACACGGCATTGGACCTGCACGCGGAGCCCCAGCACTGGGCGCGCATGGTCCAGAACGGCATGAGCCGTGACTTCTCCTGGCAACGGCAGGCCGGGCAGTACGTGGCGCTGTACGAGAAGCTGCTGAGCTGAGCGGCCGCATGATGGATGTCGGGGTGCGCGGTGCGGATGGCGGGGTGCGCGTCGCGCGGTGCGGATGGCGGGGTACGCGTCGCGCGTTGTCGGCGTGCGCGTTGCGCGTTGTGGATGGCGTGTGGTGGATGGCCGGTGACGGATGGCGGGCGGTGGCCGGGTGACATAGTCCGATCGGGCGGGAACTGTCGCATTTTGCCGAAGGTTGTACCGCCTGAGTGAGTCCGGTAGCGTTTCCCGATCGATCCAGCGTGAGCCCCCGTCATGATGCGAAGACTCGCCGCCGGCCTGGCGGGTGTCGTGGCCGCTTCTCTCGTCGCCTGTGGCGGGGACACATCCTCCACGCCTACATCGCCGAGCCAGCCGACACCTCCCTCGCAGCCAACACCGCCGCCGTCATCGCCGTGATCCACGGCTCCAACGATTACGACTCAACCCGCCAGCATGTCGGTGACCGCCGGACAGACGGCAACTTTCAGTGTGGTCGCCTCCGGCAGCGGCATCCTGTCGTATCAGTGGAGCAGGAACGGCACCAACATCTCGGGTGCCACTTCGGCTTCGTACACGACGCCAGTGACGACGACCGGCGATAACGGTTCGACTTTTGTCGTGGTGGTCACCAACACCGAAGGAAGCATCGCAAGCAACGCCGCGACTCTGACGGTCACGGCAGCGCCGCCGAGTACTCCTTCCGGAGCAGATGTCGTGACCTTCAAGAACGACGTCGGGCGTACCGGTCAGAATCTGAAGGAAACGATCCTCACGCCCGCGAACGTCAACTCGACTACGTTCGGCCTGCTGCGCATGCTCGCGGTGGACGGCAAAGTGGACGCGCAGCCACTATATCTCTCGCAGCTGACGGTTGGCAGCGCCGTTCACAACACGGTGTTCGTCGCCACAGAGCACGCCTCGGTGTACGCGTTCGATGCCGACACCGGCACCAGGATCTGGCAGGTCTCGCTGCTCAAGTCGGGCGAGACGACTAGTGATACGCACGGCTGCGGCCAGGTGACACCGGAGATCGGCATCACCTCGACTCCGGTGATCGACCGTAACGCGGGATCGAATGGCGTGCTCTACGTGGTCGCCATGTCGATCGATGGATCGTCGAACTATCACCAGCGACTGCATGCGCTCGATGTCACCACGGGCGCTGAGCTCTTCAATGGGCCGACTGACATCACCGCGACCTTCCCGAATGCCGCGGGCACGACGACATTCAGTCCGGGCCAGTACGAGGAGCGCGCCGCACTGCTGCTGGCCAACGGACTCATCTATACGGCGTGGACCTCTCACTGCGATAACGCTCCCTACAGCGGCTGGATGATCGCGTTCAACCAGACCACGCTGGCCAGGACGTCGGCAGTCAACGTAGCCCCCAACAGCGGAGCATCGGCCTCCGGTAGTCACAATAACTACGATATCAACGGGCCTGCGATCTGGATGAGTGGCGATGGGCCCGGCGCGGACCCGGCCGGCAACGTGTACTTCCTGACGGGCAACGGTCGCTTCGAGACGACTCAGGACGCCAACGGCTTCCCCAGCCAGGGCGACTACGGCAACTCGTTCGTAAAGGTATCCAACACGGGTGGCGCACTGGCCGTGGCGGACTACTTCGCCATGTCCAACGAAGTGAGCGAGTCGCAGGCCGACCAGGACCTCGGATCGGGCGGTGAGATGCTGCTTCCGGACCTGACGGATTCAGGCAATACGGTGCGGCACCTGGTGGTGGGCGCCGGCAAGGACGGCAACATCTACGTGGTGAATCGCGACAACATGGGCAAGTTCAACTCCTCCAGCAACAACATCTGGCAGGAAGTGGACGGGGCCCTGGGCGGATCGGTGTTCTCGTCCCCCGCGTGGTTCAACGGTACTGTGTACTACGCGGCCGCGGGCTCCACGCTGCGCGCGTTCCCGGTCAGTGCGGCCAAGCTGGCTACGTCGGCGTCATCACGGACGAAGTCATCGTCCACGACGGGTTTCGGGGGCAGCTTCACTTATCCGGGTGCTTCGCCGGCGATTTCGGCGAACGGCACCAGCAACGGCATCGTCTGGGCGCATGAGAACACCAACCCGGCGGTGCTGCACGCGTTCGACGCCACCAATCTGGCCAACGAGCTCTACAGCAGCAACACCGCCAGCGGCGGGCGCGATCAGTTCGGCGCGGGGAACAAGTTCATCACGCCGATGATCAGCGGCGGCAAGGTGTTCGTCGGGACGCAGAACGCCGTGGCGGTCTTCGGCCTGCTTCATTAGTTGAGACGGAAGGAGCCGCGCTCGTCGAACGGGATGTCGCGCAGCAGGCCCTGCGAGAGTGAGATACGGCCGGTGAGGTGATACTCCATCGGGGTCGCGCCCTGCCCCAGCAGCCGCACCACGAGACCGGCCATGTTGGCCGACACGCTCATGTCGAAATCGGCCTCACCCAGCGGCGGCACGACGAAGCCGGCGTCCGACTGGCCGTGGGCCAGTTCCTGCCCATCCACGTCAAGCACATAGGTCAGGCCCTTGACGGGCAATCGACGGTCGTTGGGGTTCTGCACGCGCATGCGGACCTTGAGTTCCTGGTGCCACAGATCGCTCCTGAGCAACGTCACGTTGATGACGGACAGGTGCGGGGCCTGCAGTCTGGGCACGAACGCAGAGCAGCCGGACAGCAGCAGAGCGGCTATCAGCAGGCAGATGGCCGGAACGCGCGCGACCCGCGCAGTGCGTGCGAAACGGGACAAGGGGCGGCTGAACGGAAACGTACCGGCGTGACGGGACATCAGGCGCGACCGTAGATCCGGTTGAGCAGCAGGCTCTGGGACGCGAGCTCCGGTGTGAGCGCGCCCGCGGGCAGACGCCAGGTCCAGTTGCCACTGACCGTGCCGGGGATGTTGATGCGCGCCTCGGAGCCGAGCCGCAGGATGTCCTGCACCGGGATCACGGCGAGTCGGCCGACGGAACCGAGTGCCGCGCGGATCAGGGCGTCTGGCATGGCGCCGGGGGTCAGTCTCAGGAAGAACTCGACCCGACGCAGCGTTTCACCGTCGAGGGTGGAGAACCAGCCCAGCGCCGTGTCGTTGTCATGTGTGCCCGTATAGACGACGCTGTCGCGGTCGTGCATGTGCGGCAGGTGCGGGTTGTCGGAGCTGCCGCTGAAAGCGAATTGGATGACGCGCATGCCCGGCAGCTTGAAGTGCCGGCGCAGCGCTTCCACGTCGTCGGTGATGACGCCGAGATCTTCGGCAACGATGGGCAGTTCGCCCAACTCCTGTTGCAGGATCCGCAGCAGCTCCTCGCCGGGAGTCGGGCGCCACTCGCCGGAGCGGGCATCGGGAGCGGTCGCGGGTACGGCCCAGTGCGCAGCCAGCGCACGGAAATGATCGATGCGCAGGACGTCGACGCGTTCAAGCTGCTGCAGCACGCGCGACCGCCACAGCGCGAATCCGCCAGCGCGCACCGCCTGCCAGTCGTAAAGAGGATTGCCCCAGAGCTGGCCGGTCTCGGAGAAATAATCCGGCGGCACACCGGCCACGGCGGTCGGCCGGCCGGCGGCATCAAGCTGAAACTGGTCGCGATGACTCCAGGTCTCAGCCGAATCCGGTGCGACGTAGAACGGCAGATCACCCAGCAGTCGCACGCCACGATCAGCGGCATACTGGCGCAAACGTCTCCACTGAGTGGCGAACGCAAACTGTTCGAAGCGGATGCGGTCGATGTCAGCGGCGAGCTGGCGCGCGGCATCCGCGAGTGCTTCCGGATGCCGATCCCGCAGACCGACCGGCCACTGCCACCAGGGCTCACCTCGCTGATGGGTACTGAGGGCTTCAAACAGAGCGTAGTCGGTGAGCCAGCGAGCGGACTCGGCCAGGAAAGCGTCGTACTCCGGCGAGGGAGCGTGTGGCAGCTCGCTGGGATCGACGAACGCAAACTGGCCCGCGAAATCCGAACGCACCCAGTAGGGAGAGCCGTCAGGTCCTGTCGGTCCGACGGGGAGGATCTGCCACAGGCTGAACCCGGCCTGGGCCAGCCAGTCGATGAACGCGCGACCGCCGCGACCCAGGCCCGCATCCAGGGAGCCAAGATGCAGCAATGCGCCGGCACGTCGCCGGTCGAATACGGGAAGGGGTCGGGTGACGGATGCCGTCATGGATCGAAGCGGAGCGCCGCGTCAGCGACGGCTCACGCGTTGGCCTGCTGGCGGGGTCACACGTTGGCCTGCTGGCGGGGTCACGCGTTGGCCCGCCGCATGACGCCACCGTGTTCGGGCGTGCCACGGCCGGCGGAGATGGGCTGTGACAACACTTCCGGCGCGGCCAGGCCGAGCAGCCGGTAGAGATTGACGAGCTGGCGGCGGTAGAGCCGGTCGAACTGGCTGACGGCCTCGGCGGGGTTGTAGTCACCGAACCACCAGAACCAGTCGGAGCTTTCGCACAAGGCAAGCTGCCGTTCGGCAGCCGCGTGCCGGACGGCTTCCAGCGTGCCGAGACGGGTGATCCGGTCGAACGCCGTCTTGGCGTCGCACAGCAGATCCCACGCGCGATTCTTTTCCGCGTCACCCATCCACGTGGCCAGGGTGCCGTGCACCCAGCTTCCGGCCACGAGCTGCTGCAGCGGCGCCGGTTCGATGCCGCGCGCCAGACAATCGGACAGGGTGGTCAGCTCGATCTGCGGGTGATTGGCGAGGCCGGCATACAGCGCCCGCAGGAAGTAATAGCCGTTGAACGGGTAATGTTCCCAGGCGTTCTCGCCGTCGAGCGCGATCAGCACGGCATGCCCGGGAGCTGCGGCGTAGCGGCGCGCGAGCTGGGCGACTTCATTCACCAGGTTGGCGGCGGCATCGTCGCCGTGCCAGGTGGCGTAGTTGAAGCCGATGAGATCCGAGAGCGCATCGTCGCGGAAGAACATCTGCAGGTGGGTTTCCGCGAGGCGGTACGGGCGGTTGTAGGACAGCGGATCCGACATCGCGTGCGGGTTCGATACGGCGAGGCTGCCGTTCAGCACGTTCGTGCTGGTGGCTGCCCAGCGGAAGCCCGCCCGATCCAGCAGCTCGACGGTACCGCGACTGACCGCGCCCTCGGACGGCCAGCAGCCCGTGGGCCGCATGCCGAAGGCGCGCTCGAATACCTTCAGTCCGTGCTCGATGTGCCACACCGCGCGCTCGGCACCCCCCGTGTAACCCGGGTGAGCCGGCAGCGGCATGTTGGGAACCGCTTCGCGCGCCGCCTTGAAGTCCAGCAGCAGCGGCACGATGGGATGGCCGTACGGAGTCACTGACAGCTCGCACTGACCGCGTTCAGCCAGCTGGCGGTAGCGCGGCACGACGGAATTGATCTGGTCGGCGATCAGGGTCAGCAGTGTGCGCCGCTGTTCGGCGCTGAAGCCGCGACCCTGCTCGGTGAGCGCGCTCACGATCGGGTCGGACCGCCGGATGGTTTCGCCCAGCCAGGCGAGGTGATACCAGACAGCCAGGTCGTGAATGAGCTGATTGGAGGCGTACACGACGCGCTCCGGCGTCGCCAGCGTCTCGGCGATCGTCGCGAGTTCCAGGTACGGACCGAAGCGCTCGATCATCTGCTTGCGCTGCGCCCGCAGGCACGCGCGCATCAGCTCGAGGCGCTCGGCAGGTTCGCGCGGGATCGGATCGGGGCCGAGCAGCCCGAGCACCGGATCGGGCAGCGGCGTGCCGTTCTGCAGGTGAGCCGTCACCCGCTGGGCGATTTCCTCCAGCTGCTCGATCAGGACGGGTGTGAAGTTGACGACGGCGCGCGCGCCGGGCACCGACTCGAGGTGCGCGGCCATGTCCGTGTAGTCCTTGATCGCGTGCAGGTAAGTCCAGGGCAGAACGTACTGCCCCGTGAGCGCGTCGCGGTATTGTGGCTGGTGCATGTGCCACAGCAGCACCACAGGAAGGCGTGCCGCGGCGGTCATTGCGCAGACGTCGGCCGGCTGCGCAGCATATCGGCGGTGACCAGCACGACTCCCTTTTCCGTCACATGGAACCGCTTCGCATCCGATTCGCGATTCACGCCAATCTGCATGCCGCCGGGAATCTCGCACCCCTCGTCGATGATGGCACCTTCGATCACGCAGCTCGGGCCAATCTCCACGTGCGGCAGGATGACCGAACGATGGATGTTCGAGCGTTCGTCCACCCGCACATCGGAGAACAGCAGCGATTGGCGCACCACGGCGCCGGAAATGATGCAACCGCCGGAGACCACCGAGTTGATGGCCGTGCCGCGCCGGCCGTCCTCGTCGAGCACGAACTTGGCCGGCGGCTGCTGCACCTGGTAGGTCCAGATGGGCCAGTCCTGGTCGTAGATGTTCAGCTCGGGCTTCACGTGCACGAGTTCCAGGTTGGCGTCGTAGTAGGCGTCGATGGTGCCGACGTCGCGCCAGTAACTCTGCGCGCGTGTCTTCACGTCCTGGAAGGGGTACGCGAACACCTGCAGGTTGTTGGCGATCGCCTTCGGCAGGATGTCCTTGCCGAAGTCATGCGTGGAATCGGGTACACCAGCGTCTTCGGCCAGCAGCTTCTCCAGCAGGCGGGTGTTGAAGACGTAGATGCCCATGGAGGCCAGGATGCTGTCGGGGCGGCCGGGCAGCGTGTCGGGCTGGGCCGGCTTCTCGGAGAACTTCGTGACTCGGTTCCATTCGGTGGCGGTGAGTACGCCGAAGTTGCGCGACTCCTGCGCGGGAACCTCCACGACGCCAACCGTGATGTCCGCCCCCTTCTCCACGTGGTAGGCGATCATCGGGCCGTAATCCATCTTGTAGATGTGATCGCCCGCGAGCACCAGGATGTGCTTGGGGCGATGCGACAGGAACAGGTCCATGTTCTGGTAGACCGCATCGGCGGTGCCGCGATACCACTGGGTGCCGATCTGCTGCTGCGCCGGGATCACTTCGACGAACTCACCGAACTCCCCCCGCAGGTAGCTCCAGCCGCGCTGCACGTGCTGGATCAGGGACTGCGCCTTGTACTGCGTGAGGATGGAGATCTGGCGGATGCCGGAGTTCACGCAGTTGGAGAGCACGAAGTCGATGATGCGGAACTTGCCGCCAAATGGGGTCGCGGGCTTGGCCCGGTGCGCGGTCAGGTCCTTGAGCCGTTCGCCGCGACCACCGGCCATGATCACGGCGAGGGTGCCGCCCGTCAGGCGGCTCACGTAACGTCCGGAGGAGGCGCGGGCGGGTTGTCGCGGCATGAGTTGCTTCGGCAGGCCTCTCGTTGGCGGCGCGACTACTACATACCACTACCAGCCGGCACGCAAGGCTCTGCTGCCCGATTTCACAGCCATTTCATCAAACCCAATTCGTACGGGTGGGACAGCAGCTCGTGCCAGGGATAGATGCGGACCTCCGTCGCAAATTGGCCGCACTCCTTGGGCTGCACATCCATCGAGAACACGGCCGCCCCATCGGGTTGCTGCTCGGACAGGCAGCTGAGCGTGGCGCGCCAGATGCCGTCGGGCTCGTCGTGGCCGTAGGCGGACAGCGGCGGCGCGCCGAGATTGGCTTCGGGCAGCAGGCGCCGGGCCACGAACTCGACGCGCACATCACCGGGCTGCAGACCGTTCAGGCCGGCAGCGACCTTGAGTCGCAGTGATTCGCCACGCGGCAGTTCGGGCGCGGCATCATCGATCAGCCTGAGGCTCACCTTCGGCCACGCCTGTCGCACACGCTGCTTCCACTCGGCCAGCGCACGCGCACCCGCGTAGCTGTCCGCCGCCAGGCGGCGGTACTGGCTGGCGGCGGGCTGATACAGGCCACGGGTGTAGTCGTGGAGCACGCGCTCCATGTTGAATCGGGGGATCACGGTGCTCATGGCGCGCTTGCTGCGCCTGACCCATTCGGAGGAGAAGCCGCCATCGCGGCGATCGTAATACAGCGGGACGACCTCCTCCTGCAGCGTGTCGAGGATCATTTCGGCCTCGAGTGCGTCGCGGCGGTCCGGATCCTGCGCGTTCGCGGGCGGGATGCCCCACCCGTTGTCCTGCATCCAGCCTTCCGCCCACCAGCCATCGAGGATGCTCAGGTTCAGGCGGCCATTGATGGCGGCCTTGATGCCGGAGGTGCCGCTGGCCTCCAGGGGTGCGATCGGGTTGTTGAGCCACACATCGACGCCGGAGACCAGCCAGCGGGCCAGCTGCAGGTCGTAGTCCTCGAGGAAGATGATGTGACCGAGGAATTCCGGCGCGGTCATGAGCTGGCGCACTTCGCGCAGCACCTGCTTGGCCGGCTCATCGGCCGGATGGGCCTTGCCGGCGAACAGCATGACGACCGGGCGCTCGGGATCGGCCAACAGGCGCGCCAGACGCGCGCGATCACGCAGCAACAGGGTCGCGCGCTTGTAGGTGGCGAATCGCCGGGCGAATCCGATGGTGAGCACATCCGGGCGAGTGGGATCGAGGAAGCGGGTGACGTGGCGGAGCTGGGCGGGGCTCAGCCCCTTGCGCGCGTACTCGCGTTCCAGCCGCTCCCGTACACTGGCGAGCATGCGTGCCTTGACCGACTGCGCCATGGTCCAGTAGCGCTCGTCCTCCACGCGTTCGAGCGCTTTCCAGTATCCGACGTCGCTCAGGCGGTCGCGCCAGTCGCGGCCCACATGATTGTCGAAGAAGTCTGCCCAACGCTGGTGCAGGAACGTGGGAACGTGGACGCCGTTGGTCACGAAGCCGATGAGATTTTCCTCGGGGCGAATCTCCGGCCACTGGTCGGCGACGAGGCGCGAGGACACGGCCGCATGGATGCGGCTGACGGCATTGACGCGGCGTGTGCCGTTGAGGGCGAGTCGCGTCATGTTGAAAAGATTCGGGACCGAAGGGGATCGGCCGAGATCCAGAAAGCGGTCGACGGTCACTCCCAGCTCGCGGATGAAGTCGCTGAAGTGGGAGATGATCAGATCGTGCGAGAAGGCATCGTGACCTGCCGCCACGGGCGTGTGCGTCGTGAAGACGCAGTCCGATGCCACAGCTTCGAGGGCTGCGGGGAACTGCAGGCCTTCGCCCAGGCGCTCACGCAGGAGTTCCAGGATCAGGAAGGCGGCATGTCCCTCGTTGAGATGCCAGACCGCGGGCGAGAGGCCGAGGGCTCGCAGGGCCCGTGTGCCGCCTATGCCCAGAATCATCTCCTGACGTACGCGCGTGGATTCATCGCCACCGTATAGCCGATGGGTGATATCGCGATCGGAAGGCGCGTTCTCCGGGCAGTTGGTATCGAGCAGGTAGACGGGGACGCGTCCGACCTGCGCTTTCCACAGCCGGGCCAGCACTTCACGGCCGGCGATGCGGACGGAGACCTGCACCCACTCGCCGTTGGCCTTGCGCGCAGGCTCTACAGGCAGGTCGCGAGGATCGCGCTCTGTGTACTCGGCGTGCTGAATGCCGTCGTTATCGACGGACTGTGTGAAGTAACCCTGCTCGTACAACAGACCGACGGCGATGAAGTTGGCGCGGGCATCACTGGCTGACTTGCAGTAGTCGCCTGCGAGGACGCCGAGACCGCCGGAGTAGATCTGGAAGCTCTCGTGAAAGCCGTACTCGGCGCAGAAGTAGGCGACGAGGGGGGCATCCGCCGTCGGCGGGGCAGCGGAGAGATAGGCGTCGAGATTCTGGAGGACCTGGGTGTACCGGGCCAGGTAGACGGGGTCGCCGGAGGCGCGGTCGAGGGTCTCCTGGCTGATGCAGCGGAGCATGAGGCGGGGGTTGCCGCCGGTCTGCTTCCACAACTCCGGATCGAGGTCCTCGAACAGGGCGCGGGCGGGCCGGTGCCAGCCGAAGAACAGGTTTCCGGTGAGTTCCGGCAGCCGCCCGAGGTTGCCGGGCAGCACCGGGGTCACTTCCAGCAGCGGGTTTCTCATCCGATGGCTTGGCCCCTGGGTCGAAAAGGAGGCGCAGTCTAGCAGTTCAGTCCGGCCGGCCCCGGGGGCCGGGAGACCCCTCGGTGGCGGAGCCCGACGGGGGGCGACGGGGGCGACGGGGGCGACGGGGGCGATGGGGGCGATGGGGCTGCGACGAAGTGCCCTCTACAGTCGATAGTATTATTTGAATACCTGTACTGTAGAGTCTACAGTACTAGCCCATGGACGATAGTAACGCCCGGAAATTCCAGAAGGACCTCAACGCGGGGCTGGTGGCCCTGGTCCTGCTGGCCGTGCTGAGCGCCAGTACGGAGGATCTCTACGGCTACGAGATCGCCAAGCGACTGCAGAAGGCCAACGAGGGAGAGGCCCTGTTCAAGGAGGGGACGGTCTATCCGGTGCTCAGAGCCCTGAGCGCAGCCGGACTCCTCACGAGCCGGGTGGTGCCCTCGTACGCGGGACCAGCGCGGCGTTACTACCGGATCACCGATGCGGGTCGGGACGTACTGCGCGAATGGAGCAGTATCTGGCGGCAGACCCGCGACTTTGTCGACCGCTT
>DATKLO010000309.1:0-22775 GCA_035542375.1 Steroidobacteraceae bacterium
GGACCCCGCTCGGCCAGCGCATCCATCGGATTGCGCAGCGGGCAGACTTTCAGCGACAGGCAGCCGCAGCCGATGCATTCGTTGAGGCTGTCGCGCAGGCGGACGAGCTTGTCGATCCGCTCGCTCAGGTTTCTCTCCCACGCCGCCGACAGCCGTGCCCAGTCCCTGCGCGTGGGGGTGCGGTCGCTGGGGAGCTGTCGCAGGGCGTCGCGTATCGTGGCGAGCGGCACGCCGATGCGCTGCGCCACCTTGATCACCGCGATCCGGCGTAACACGTGCCGCGAATACCGGCGCTGGTTTCCGGCGGTCCGCCAGCTGCGGATCAGACCCTGCGATTCGTAGAAGTGGATGGCGGACACGGCGATACCGCTGCGCCGGGCCAGCTCGCCGACGGCGAGTTCCTTCTGTAAACCGGTCGGTTTCGCGCTAGCGGCCATCATATGGGGTTGACCTCAAGCATTATTGAGGTTTTACCGTGTGCGCACCCGACAGACAAGCACGAACCGGACGATGACACCCGAGAGGATGATCGCCGCAGGCGAAGACATGAATGCAGAGGCGGCTCCGCCTGCGCGCCTCTGGACGGCTCGGCTCATTGGTCGTTTCGCGCTCCTGAGCGTCGGAGTATGGCTCTATGCAGCCGACACGCTCGTACTCGCCACCATTTCTCCGGCAGTGGTCGCCGATATCGGCGGCGTCTCGTACATCAATTGGGCGGCATCTCTCTACGAGGTTGCCGCCATCATCTCCGGGGCTGCCGCACCGGTCATCAGCGCTCGTCATGGAACGAGGCGCTTGCTGTCGTTCGCCGCTGCAACGTACGCGGTGGGCTGCCTGGTCTCGGCAATCGCTCCTTCCATCGGGATGCTGATCGCAGGCAGAACGGTGCAGGGTCTGGGTGGCGGGATGTTGATGACGCTCTGCTACATCGCGATGAGCGAATGGTTCCCGCTGGAGTACTGGCCGCGCCTGTTCGGCATCGAAGCCCTCATCTGGTCCGCCGGCTCGCTGCTGGGGCCACTGGTGGGAGGTCTGTTCGTGGGCCACGCCGGCTGGCGCGCCGCATTCTGGTTCTTCGGTGCGCAAGGGCTGGCCCTGGCACTGCTCGGCACCTTCCTGCCCGCGGACGCGCCGGGCGCGGCCGGCCGCAAATCATGGCCGCGCGTGCCATTGACGATGCTGGCCGCCGCGACCCTTCTGATTGCACACAGCGGAGTTGCCCGCGGGGTGGTCTTCAGGATCTGCGAGTGCGCGACGGGGTTTGCGCTTCTGTATTGCGCAGCGAGGTATGACCGTCGATCGGCAATGCGGCTGCTGCCGGCGGAGCTGCTCGACTTGCGGCAGCCCATCAGTGCGGGGCTGATGATGATCCTGGCGCTGTCGCTGTCCTGCACCAGCTTCTGGTGCTACGGACCGCTGATCCTGAACCTGCTGTTCGGTACCACCGCGTTGCACTCGGGTTACATCCTCGCGGGCGAATCGATGGCATGGAGTCTCGCTACAGTCATGGTGTCCCGGTGGCCGGTCATTCCCGAGGGCCTGATGATTCGCCTGGGCGCCATGACCGTGGCGGCAGGAGCGGCGGGCTTCACGCTGGCGGTGCCGGCGGGCGCAATGACCGCAATCGTGACCTGTGCTTTGTTCGAAGGCTTCGGGTTCGGGCTCCTCTGGCCCGCGATGGCCCAGCGTCTCGCAACCTTGTGCGCGGACAAGGCCCAGCGTTCCCTGGTCGCGGCGTCCCAGACGACGCTTCAGCGAGTAGGCTATTGCATCGGCACGGCCACGACCGGAATAGCCGCGAACCTGGCGGGACTTGCGGATGGCGTCAGCCAGGGCGGACCGGACGCCGTCGCCGGTATCCGGTCGGCCTCGTTCTGGGTGTTCGCCGCATTCATCCCGACACTGTGCTGGGGCGTGAGCAGCGCATTCCGCTTCGCAAGCGCGGGCGAGGCACGCCGATAGAGGGCCAGCGCTTCATTCGGGTTACGCGTGCGGTTATGCTGCTCGCACGTCAACCGGAACCACTCGCTGCAGGAGACTCCTTTGGACAGCATCAAGCCCTTGTTTACAGCCGTGGCCACTGCCAAGGGTGGCAGGAACGGGTACACTGCCGCCGAAGACGGTTCGGTGAGCGTGGATCTGTCGGTGCCCAAGGCCATGGGAGGTCCCGGAAAACCCAACACGACCACCCCGGAACATCTGTTCGCCTCGGGCTATGCGGCCTGCTTCGGTGGCGCCCTCGACTACGTAGCGTCGCAGAAGAAGAAGGACGCCAAGGGTGCTTCAGTGACGTGCAGTGTTTCCATCGGACCGCGTGATGCGGGTGGCTTCGGCCTTGCCGTCAAACTTCATGTGTCGGATTCGAAGATTCCTCATGCGGAACTCGAAGCGCTGGCGCGTGAAGCTCACGAGAAGATCTGCCCGTACTCGCACGCCACGCGTGGCAACGTGCCGGTTGAAGTGACGGTCGAGGGTGCCTGATTCGAGCGGCGAGCCTGAAGCTGCCAAGCGCCGTCGATGGGCGCCGCGGGGCAGCGGCGCTGCTTCTGCGCCGCTGGCCTGCGGTTTTCGGATCGCTTACTTCGGTGCCGCAGCGGTCTGTTTTCGATAGGCTGCCCACGCGCGGTCGATGACGTAGGCGTGTATGTCATCGGCTTCGGCAGTGCTCAGCGCCGGCATGACCGGGACTTGCGAGGGTACGCCGAAGGCCATCATTCCCTGTTGACGATGCGATCCGCCCAGCACGATCGCATACCAGTCCCGATGTGCCTCCGGGGGCATGTAACGCAGATCCGGGATGCCTCCGTTCAACACCCAACGTCCGGCCCCGTCAAAGCCCGGTGAATGGCAGTCGGTGCAGTTGTGGTCATCGGCAAGCGTTTCACCGCGCTTGATCTGTTCGGCCGAGAAGGTTTGTTCGGGAGGCTTCGGCACCAGGGGAACGTCGATCTTCGGCAATGGAAAAGGCTGTTGACCATCGAGACGGAACGCCAGAAGCCGCGAGGGCCCGTACTTCGATGTGGCAGTCACCATCATGGTGGAGGGAGACCAGAGCCGGAACGCTCCACCCCACCCGACCGGTACGATGACGTACTGCTGACCGTTGAGTGCATACGTAACCGGGACCGCGTTGACGGCGGAGCCGGTCTGTGCTGACCAGAGCTTCTTGCCCGTGTCGGCCGCGTAGGCTGCAAATTCCCCGGTTCCCTGGCCGTGGAACACGAGATTGCCCGCCGTGGAGAGCGCTCCTCCATTGATGATCAATGGATACTCGACACTCCATCGCGACACCTGTTTGTTCGGGTCCCAGGCCAGCAGCCGGCCGACCATCGGCAGGGCGTCGCGTTGATCGGTGGGGGCCGGACCGCGGCGTCGGTCCATGATCGGGATGTACATGAGGCCCGTGACGGGGCTGAAGCTCATCGGCCACCAGTTGCGGACTCCGAAGCAATGACCGCCGCAGTCCTCGACACCATTGACGACGACCCCCGGGTAGTCCATCCGCGGACCGATCCACTCCTGTTTGACGAGTGGCTGCTCGCTGATCAATTCGCCGGTTACCGCATCGAGTACATAGAACGTGCCGTTGCGCGCCGAACTCATGGCCACGTGCCGATGACGGCCGGCCACCTCGATATCGGCCAGCACGATGTGGAAGTTCTCCGTCTGGCGCTGGGGCGTACTGGTTTGGTGATGCCAGGCGTACTCGCCCGTATCCGCATGCACCGCGACGATGCAGCCGGAGAACAGCTTCGCCCCACCGCCCATGACCTGGCCGTTCGAGGCGCCGCCGCGAAAGGCCTTCGAGGTGCCGAACAGCAACAGTCCGCTCTTGGCGTCGTAGGTGATCGGGTCCCAGACCGAGCCGCCACCCTGCCGCCACCATTCCGGTCCGGTCCAGGTTTTCGCTGCCATCTCGAGCGCCTTGTTCTCGAATCCCAGCGCGGGATTGCCAGGCACCGTCCAGAATCGCCACAGCAACTTGCCGGTGTCCGCATCGAAGGCGGCGATGGAACCCCGGACCTGCTCATCCGAGCCGCTGTGCCCGATGAAGACCCTCCCGGCCGCCACCCGCGGGGCACCGGATATCCCATTCAGGGTGGGGTCGACCACCGGGGCAGCCCACAGTTGCCGGCCGGTGCCGGCATCGATGGCTATCAGGCGCCCATCGCCTGTGCCCACGTAGACCTTCCCCTGCCAGAGCGCAACGCCGCGATTGACTCTGGAGACGGAGGAGTTTCCCATCGAGTAGTCCAGCCGCACGTGCGGATCGAAGCTCCACAGGACCCGCCCGGTGGCTGCATCGATCGCACGTACGATCGATCGCGGCGCACTGATGTAGATCGTTCCATCCACGACCAGTGGCTCGGCGGCCAGGCCCATCGGATCGTCCATCTCCGCGATCCATGCCAGCCCCAGTCTCGAGACGTTGTGTGCATCGATGAGCTTGAGAGGACTGAACTGCTGCTGATTGAAGCCCCCTCCCTTGACCAGCCAGTTCTCACCGGAGGTTTCCGCCAGTACCCTCTCCTGGGTGACAGATCCGGCGGCTGTTTTGCCGGCGGCCAGGGCGAGCGGGTAGGCGAGCAGCGCGGCGAGGGCGGGAAGCAGGCAGAGGGACTCGGTACGACCCATGATCGGCATCCTCATCGTGAGCGGGCCCGGCAGCGGATCCACGGACTATAACGTAGCGGGGACGGGAGTTCGCCCGCCCGTCCGCGGGCATCGATGAAGCTGCGCAAATCAACCCCGAAAGACAGCGCTCGCGTCATGGAGATCTGGCGCCGCGCCGTAGACGCCACGCACGACTTCCTGAGTCCGCGGGACCGGCGCGATATCGAGACCGCGGTGGCCGCGTTTCTTCCGGGCGTTTCGCTCGAACTGGCAGTGGATGACTCCGATCGCGTTCTGGGATTCATGCTGCTGGATGGCGGCCATATGGAGGCCCTGTTCGTGGATCCGGCCTTCCACGGTCAGGGTGTGGGCCGCACACTCATCCAGTACGCCCTCCATCGGCACCCGGATCTCTCCACCGACGTGAACGAGCAGAACCGGCAGGCGCTGGTGTTCTATGAGCGACTGGGATTTCAGCGCACCGGCCGATCCGAAACCGATGGCCAGGGGCGACCCTATCCGTTGATCCACCTGCGTTACGCCGGGAATCAAGCCGAACCGTTGCCCCGGCGGTGATTTCGCTGTACCTGGAGCCGTTGATGGCGGCCAGCGCCGCGTTCATGTTCGTCTCGTCCGTGGTGCATCAAGTGGTTGGCTTCGCCCGGAACCCGACCCTCTCCTACCGCCACCTCAAGTCCTCCGGGATCACTTTCCTACTGCGCAATGCATCGACTTCAGCACGCGTGCGAAGCGCGTTGGCTTGACGTTCTGCAATTACGCGCTTGAAGCGTTCGTCACCACGCAATCCATCGAAGGCGGTGTCGGCTTCGACCATCCACGCGTCAGGAGCCCAGCCTGAGCGCGAAAAGGCACTCAGTTCCCGAAGCGCCTCTTCTGTCCGTCCGAGCAGCGCAAAGGCACGGGCCCGCTGCAGCGTGAACCAGATCGTGCCGGCGTGAAAGTTGGCGGCCGCAGTCTCCGAAGCCGCGAGCACCATCTCGAGCACCCGGCGCGCCCGCACCTGATCGCCGGCTCGCATCATCAGATCGGCCAAACCGACCTCGACGCTCATGTCCTCGTGTATCGGGACGCTTGCGACGGGTCTCCCATCGTCCTGCCAGCGTATCTTGGCTTCCTTTTCAAACAGTTCCCGCGCAGGACGCAGGGAGGCGGGGTCGCTGGCGCTCATGAGCACCGCGAAATGACCGTAGCGATCATCCGGAGGAATTGGAAGATTGGCCCGCGTGGTGTCGTCGTACATGATGGCAGCTGCCTTGTGCCACTCGTGCCGGTATGCATAGACCGGAAGCCAAGCGCTGAGATTCTCGTTGTCCCTGGCAAGAAGCCGCTCGGCCGCGCGCAGATCGCCAATGTTGAGGTACATGTGCACGAGAAGGCCGCGTACGGCGGATGAGGTTGGATCGATGCGCAGGGCCTGCTCGGCAAGGCGTATACCGTCCGCGATCCGGTTCTGGCAGCAGTAGCGCAGGGCGCCGAGGGCATACAGGGCCGGAAAGTAGTTCGGATTCACCTCCAGCGCCCGTTTCATCAGGGGCTCGGCCTTGTCGATTTCCGCCGCAAGCTGGAAGTTGTAGATCTCCGCGAGCGCCAACGGGTAGCGCGGTTCCAGCGGATCAAGGCGCATCGCATTTTGCATCAACGCAATCGCATCGCCCATCCGCGCGGGAGCAGACTCGTATGCGCGCGACAGGATGATTTGGGAGAGGGCGAACTGGGTGCGCGCTGAATTCGGTTCGATGGCGACCGCGCGGTGGACGTACGCGTCCGCACGGTCGGGATCGTCTTCGAACGCTGCAAGCGCCAGCCACGCGTCGACGTTTCGATTATCGAGCGTCAGGGCCTTCTGCAGTTCCTGGCGAGCTTCCATCTGGGCATAAGTCCAGTCCTTCTCGGTGGAGTTGCTGGAGCGGAACTCGAGCTTTTGATACCTCGTCCAGGCCAACCCACTCAAAGCACCCGAAAACGAAGGGTCGATCTCGAGCGCGCGCGCGTAGTGGCTTACGGCTTGCTGCAGATCCGATAGTCGATACGAATTGGCCAGCGCGCACGCCTGCAGGTACTCGAGATAAGCGTCGGGGCTGGACGTGGTTGCCGTCCTTCGCCATTCGTCCGCGCTCGCGTTCACAGTTGCGCCAAGAACCTGTGAGAGGTGGGACGCAATCTCATCCCGCGCAGTGGGCAAGTCCGCCTCTGGCCGTTCAAAGTCAAGCGTCCATACGGTCTGGTCGCTCGTGGCATCGACCAGAGTGGCGTGCAGTCGTATTCGCGGCCCCATACGCTGCAGGCCACCTTCAACGAGAAACCGGGCATTCAGGCGCCTCCCCATCTCCCTGAAATCGCTTTCGTGGTCACTGAGGACGATGGAGGATCCATGCGCCACCAGGGCGATGCGGGAATTGTCGGCGAGAGCCTGCCGCACGCTCTCAGTCAGTCCCGCAGCGAGGCTCCTGTCCTGCGCGCCCGGATCCTGGCTTTCGAACGGCAGCACGGCAATGGCATGCGTCGTCAGCTCGGATGATGAGCCGGGTCTGTCGGTCTCCGTCACGGCATCGCGGATGGCCGAGGCATTGAAAGCAAACATCGCCCCGACCATCATGACCATCGACGCAATCACCCGCCATGGTCCATGGAAACCTGGCCTCGACGTGGCTTGTGAAGGTGACGGAGACACCTGTGGCGAGGGTGGCGCGCCAGCCGGCGAGGGCTCGGGGCCGAGCGCGGTGACGGTTGCGACGATCCGATAGCCCCGATTTCGAACCCCACCCACGTAACGCGGGCTCTTGACGTCATCGCCCAGCGCGGCCCTCAGCAGTTTGACTCGCTGGCTGATGGTTTCGGGGCTGACGACCGCGTCCGGCCACACTATCTCCATGAGCTCACGCACGGGCACGACGTTGGGTGCTGCCCGCACGAGTGCCACGAAGAGGTCGAATGAGAGTGCGGTAAGCTTGAGGTCGACCTGGGCTCGCGTAACCCGGCATCGCCCGAGATCGACGATCAGGTCACCGACGCGGAACCGACTCGCGCCCTCGGCAGCGGATACCGGGTGGGCGACGGTCACATCCATAGTGGCACCGTCCGACTCCTCGGCTCATTCCCTGGTGGATGAGAAAAGCCGGAGTTTCATGAAGCGGGCACGCCCATGGCGTGAGCGCTTCACCAGAGTCTACCGCCGCCGGATTCCGGCTGCACACCGGCTCATTTCACGATTCTTCACGCGCTCTTACGGCCGACTTCATGCACCGCACGACCCGGTGCGGGAATGTCCCAAAGAGTGCTTTCCAGTTGCTGGCTGGACGCGACTCGAGGCGGCTTGGATATTGCGCTGCCGCACGGCGTCGCAGACAACGCAGGGAGAACACCGTCGCCCCAAAACAGGCAGCCGAAGACCGTGATCGGTACCAGCCCACCCCCGCATTGGCAGCGACGCCCGGATTGGAGAGGGGAGGCTGGTCCGCAGTCGGGAAAAGCAATATCTAACCAGGAGCGACTTTCATGAACAAACTTCTCATCGGAACGGCGCTGTTCGCCACGCTGACACTCTCAGGATTGTCCGCACGCGCAAGCTGCGTGGATCCCCGGGGCGCAAACCAGGCCGACACGTCTTCCAATTTTCAACCGGGGCCGATGCCGAGCCGTGCGGGACACGAGGCTTTCGAGAACATCGTGGGAACCTGGCACGTGACCTATACGACCGATGGGTTCCCGCCGGGGGAAGCCTTCATCCAATGGCACAGTGATGGCACGGAATGGGAGAACATCAACCATCCCGTACTGGGCGGCAACATCTGCATGGGTTCGTGGAAGCCACTCGATCGCTCGCATGTCTCCCGCAACCACTACGGCTGGCTGTACAACAATGGAGTGATCGCCGGGTACTTCAACGAGACGGAGACCGATCTCGTGTCCTGGGACGGAAACTCCTACAGCGGGACCAATACCACCACGCTCACCTTCTATCCGGTTCCGCCCGCCACGACACCCACGGTGATCGTGTTGACGGGTACTTCAGAGGCGAAGCGGATCGCGCCGTAACCCAGTTCCCGGCGCTGCCTCATGCTCCCGTCATCCGACTGGATCGGGTGCCGGGAGCATGAATTGGCGCACGTGCGCCCGGCTCCGGCGGGCGGCGCGGCTCGTGTTACCTGGTGGCGCTCCCGGGAGGCGGCGCAAACGCGCTGCTGAAATCGTAGTAGTCGCTGAAACGACTGATGTGTCCATCCTTGATCACCGCGAAACTGGCGCCGCGAGCGCTGATCTTCTGTCCCTTGACCGGCCCCGACGGACCATCGCCCGTATAGGTCGCAGTCCACGTCCACTCGGCGGCCACGGTGGAGCCGGACTCCACGATCCGGGTCAGTTTCCATCGCAGGTCTGGCTGGGCCTTGAACACCTCGGCGGCAAAGGCCTTGATCTGGGCCGGGCCAAGCCCGTGGAATCCGGCTGGAATGTCCTCGTGTACCGAATCCGCACGCAGAAGATCATCCAGCGCATTGGGGTCATGGCGGTTCCATGCGGCTACATAAGCCTGCACCATGGCCCGAGGAGACAGGGTCGGCGTCGCTGCAGGCCGCGCGGCTGATGATGACGATGGTTCCTCTGCCAGGACCAAAGAGGCGGACATCCAGAGTAAGCCGGTAACGAGCATCACTGCGATCTTCACGGAGAACCCTCCCAGCTGACCCGATTGCGGACCCGGCATGCCCACGCCCCCTTCCCCCA
The DNA here is from genome assembly GCA_035542375.1 of Steroidobacteraceae bacterium. GTDB lineage: Bacteria > Pseudomonadota > Gammaproteobacteria > Steroidobacterales > Steroidobacteraceae > 13-2-20CM-66-19. Next base: position 9,358 of record DATKLO010000309.1, read on the forward strand.
CCGACGAGGGCCACAAACCTTCTGCATTGTATACACACCAATTCCATCCCTTATCGGTCTCCGGACTGATAGCCAGGCACGAACAGGTTTGAATGCATCCGCTTCATGCGTACAGTTCCCCGGCCTGAACAATTCATGACAGAGAGGGAATGCCATGGAGTTGCTGATCGCCAAACCGGCGGCGCTCACCGCCATGTTTGCCACGATGATCTTCTTCTTTGCCGCGCTGGTGACCGGTATCTGGAAGTACTACCACATCCACACGAGTCCCCGGGCGCAGGCCCCCGTGTACGTCAACATCGCCCATCGGGCGGCGCTCATGTATTCCTTCGGGGGTCTGTTGCTGGCCGTGTTTGCTTCCCTGAGCGCCTTCCCCAACGCGGTGAACGTCGTGGCGGTGGTGCTGCCGCTGTTCTTCTTCGGCTTTGCGATCCTCGGTTACATCATGCTCGGTTTTCGCAACACGACCGACAACCAGTTCCTGAATCCCCCCAATCCGAAGGGCGTGCTCATGCTGATGCTGGCACTGATCGTGGCCGAGGTCGGCGGATTCCTGGTGCTGGCGGCGGGGTTCGTCGTGCGCGTCATACGGCCCTAAGACGGCTACAAATGGCCTTGGACCAGGAGACTGGAGAATAAGAGCGGGACCGCACACCGCGCTGGACGGAAATCGCCGCACTCATGCGGTCTGAGCTGCGAATCCCGACTCGCGCACGCCGCATAAGCCGACCGCCGTAGACGGCGCGCCATGGCGAGGTCGGCCGAGTGCTGCAGACCGAAATGCATGCTTGGCTACATTCCTCGGCGGAGGTCGATATTCTGTATCCACCCTAATACGGGTATTTAGATTCAATATACGCCCATATCAGGTCTCTTATTCCTGAGGCAGTTTGCGGTTTCGACACTGAGCATTATAATAACCCCAATATAGGTAGATATATACGTTTAGAGTCTATATTAGGGTGTTATGGCTAGATTTCCGCTGGCTGCCCCAGCTGCTCGGGCTCTGATCAAGCTAGGTCGAGACCTGTCGCTCGCCCGACGAAGGCGACGGCTGTCGCAGGCCTCCCTGGCCGAGCGAAGCGGGATTGGCATCAACTCCGTAAGGCGCCTGGAGAAGGGCGGACCCACCGGCTCGATCGAGCATCTGGCGCGTGTTCTTCAAGCGCTTGGCGAGATCGAACGGCTCGAGAAGCTCCTCGACTCAGGCACCGATGACGTGGGTCTCTTGATGATGGACGACAACCTCCCGGCACGCATCCGGTCACGAAAATCGACGGGGGCACTGTGAGCCCGCAGGCGACCAGGCGCCGTGCGCAGGTGGTCATCGGCGCGAGGGCTCTCCCGGTCGGGGAACTCGACTTTGTTCGCGATGGGCGGCGCGAGCACTCGGGGTTCTCATACGCGCCGGAGTGGCTGCGCTCGCGCGAGAACTTCGTGATCTCGCCGGATCTGCCGCTGCGCGAGGGATTTGTGACACGGCGCGCGCCAAGCGATCTCGACTCGCCGTTTCCATTCGCGCTCGCCGACACCGCACCTGATGCGTGGGGCAGGCGTGTCATCAAGCGTGATCATGCGAAGCGGCGCGCCGGGGACCCGAGCCTTGCGCCGCTGAATGAGTTCGACTATCTCGCCGCGGTCGACGACTTCAGCCGCGTCGGCGCTCTTCGGCTCCTGGGTGCGGACGGCGAGTTCCTGCGTTCCAGTGCGCATTCCCGCACACCGCAGCTCATCGATCTGGGAAGGATCGCAGCGGCGACGCGCAGGGTCGAAGAGGGTGCCGAAAGCGCCGCGGACCTCGAATACCTGCTGGGCAAGGCCACATCCCTCGGCGGATTGCGCCCGAAGTGCACCGTTCTCGAGGAGGATGGTGCACTGGCGATCGGCAAGTTCCCGAGCGTGAAGGACGAGCGTTCGATCGTCCGCAGCGAGATTCTTGCGCTGAGGCTCGTTGCGCATGCCGGGGCCCAGGCCGTGACTGCCCGCATCGTCACGGTCGAGGGGACTGACATTGCCGTCATTCGGCGCTTCGATCGCGCTCCCGAAGGCGCGCGTATCCCGTACCTCTCGGGTGGCTCGCTGCTTCAGGCCCGCCGCGACGAGGAACGTGCCTACACGGAGCTCGCCGACGCGATCCGCCAGATCGCCACGAACCCGACCGATGACCTGCGAGAGTTATGGCGACGATTGGTGATCAATCTCTTGATCACGAACGTGGACGACCATCTCTGGAACATGGGTTTCCTGTACGCTGGCGATGGCAAGTGGCGCCTCGCCCCCGCCTTCGACGTGAATCCGTTTCCCGACAAGGCGCGCGAGTCCAAGACCTGGCTTAGCGAGGACTCCGGGCCGATCACATCGCTCAACCAGCTGCTCAGCGAGGCTTCCTATTTCGGGCTCTCGCGCGCAGAGGCCGCAGCAGTGGCTCGCAATGTTGCGATGAAGCTCGGCGAGTGGCGGCAGATCGGCGCATCGAAGGACGTAGGACTGAGCCCAGCCGAACTCGCCGAACTCGTTCCGGCGTTCGAGCATGAGGACGCGCAGGCGGCAGCAGCACTGGCAGCCTGATGTCAGGAGGAATGGTTCTACCGACTTGGATGCATGATTGCGCCTGCAATGATGGGTGCGGCGGCGCCCTCGTCTTCCAGGCCGAGCGGTCGTACTCGGCCTCTCCCCGCGTGCCAGTGAAGGCATGCAGCTGGAATGGCCCGACGCGTGGACCTGGTTTGGACCTGCTTCGTCATCGAACTTCTCGTCCGCTCAGCTTATCGCTTGCGCTGTACACTGAGGGCGCGGCGGATTATCTCACGGTGGTGGTCGCGCAGACGGCGCTCCTGCAGGCGCCGCTCACGGCACTCAGTCGCGATACCCTGCAGCTCCGAGCCAGCGTCGACCTGGTGCGCGCACTCGGCGGTGGCTGCGAGGACGCCGACCGGCTGCAGAACGGCAAGCTGGAAGCCTCGAGAAAGGGGTGAGCGATCGCGCGGGCGGTTGCGAGCGATAGCGGCGAGCATGAACAGGCCAACGCACGCGCGACTCGATCATCAGCCGGCTTCCTCCTCGGCGACAAGCTCGCCGTGGAGCGCATTCCGCTATTCCGGCTTTCGGTACCTGTGGATTGCAACAGTTGCCTCCAATGTGGGCACCTGGATGTACAACGCCGCCTCCGGCTGGCTGATGACCAGCCTGAATGCGGATCCGCTCGTCGTCTCGCTCGTGCAGGCGGCGAACAGTCTGCCGCTCTTCCTGCTGGCTCTTCCGGCCGGTGCGCTCGCCGACATGATCGACAAGCGCCGACTCATATTGACGCTTGAAATTCTCACCTCGCTCCTCTCGGCCGTATTTGCCCTGCTGGTGAGCCTGAAGGTGGTCACGCCCGGTGTGCTGCTGTTGTTCCTCGTCCTGGTCGGTGCACTGGGCGCGCTCGAAACCCCGGCGTGGCAGGCGATCGTGCCGCAACTGGTGCCGCAGCCGGCCCTGTCATCTGCGGTGGCCGCCAACAGTTTGGGCGTGAACATCAGTCGGGCCATTGGCCCCGCGCTAGGGGGCATCATCATCGTGGCCCTTGGCGTGGCTGCGCCATTCTGGCTGGATGCGGTGAGCAATCTCGGGGTCATCGCCGTCATCTATTGGTGGCGGCCGGCGGCGCGCGCTTCGAATGCCCTGCCTGCCGAGCGATTCGCGAACGCCCTGCGGGTCGGCGTGCGCTACACCCGACACAATCGCTTTCTGCGGGCCACGATCGCACACGCTGTTGCCTTTTTCCTCTTTGCGAGCGCCTATTGGGCCCTGCTGCCGCTCATCGCCCGCAATCAACTGCACGGTGGGCCGAACACCTATGGGCTGCTGCTTGCAGCCATCGGCGCGAGTGCCGTCGCGGGCGCCGTCTTGCTGCCCCGACTGAAGAACAGAGCCAAGGGCAACAGGATCATCGTATTGGGGGAGCTGGGAACCGCGCTCGCACTCGCGCTCTTCGGTCTGGCGGTTCAGCAGTGGCTGGCCGTACTCGCCTGTATCTTCGCCGGTGTCTCCTGGATCATCGTTCTCGCCACCCTCAACGTCTCTGCGCAGGCGGCGCTCCCGGACTGGGTCAGGGGGCGCGGGCTTGCGGTGTACGTGGCGGTGTTCTTTGGCACGATGACTCTCGGCAGCGCGCTCTGGGGGTGGGTGGCGCAGCATCTCGGGTTGGCCCCGGCGCACTACATCGCTTGCGCGGGCGCTCTGCTGGCGATGATGTTCACTCGGGGATGGCCGCTGCAGACCGGCCCGGCGGCGGATCTGACGCCCTCGATGCACTGGCCGGAGCCGGTGATCCAGCAGGATGTCACGAATGATGCGGGGCCGGTCCTGGTCACCGTCGAGTATCACGTTGCACCGCAAAATCGCGCGGCCTTTCTCGAGGCAATCGTTCCGGTGGCCCGCGAGCGCAAGCGCGACGGTGCCTATGCCTGGGGCGTGTTTCAGGACGCTGCCCTCGAGACGCGGTATCTGGAGACGTTCCTGCTCGACTCCTGGCTCGAGCACCTGCGCCAGCACCAGCGTGTGACCCGAGCCGATCGAGCCGCGCAGGAACGACTTCGGGCTCTCACCTCGGGCGAGCCTCGGGTCACGCACTATGTTGCGGGCGAGGTGCATGGCTGAGCCCGCTCACCTCTGAGGCGTGTTTCCGTTCAAACCTCTCGCTCGTGCACGGAAATGCAGGGCAAATCGCCGGCGCGCAGAATCGTTAGCCGCCGGGGAGCAGAGCAGGAGAGACCTGTTGAGACGCGCAAGGTGATTGTCCGGATCGCATCCAGGACCAACATTGCGCGGTGCGCCGCCGCGACAGACCTCTACGGCTGTACCGTGACCAGCGGTGGGCCTTCGGTCATCTCACCGATGACCTGCGCGCGCGTGAAGCCGCACGCCTTATAGAGGGCAATCACCAGGGGGACGCTCTCGGGCGCACAGGCGACCAACAATCCGCCCGAGGTCTGGGGATCGCAGAGCAGCGCTTGCTGTACGTGCGAGATGCCCTCCGCCAGGCTCACCTCGCTTGCATAGGATGCCCAGTTGCGAGCGGACGCACCCGTCACGTAACCGCTTGCAGCGAGTGATTCGATACCAGGTAACAGTGGAATGCAGCTCATGTTGATGCGTGCGGCGAGCCGTGACGCCCTGCACACCTCCAGTAGATGTCCCAGGAGGCCGAAACCGGTCACGTCGGTCATGGCATGCACACCAGGCACCCCCGCAAGCTCGGCCCCGACGCGATTGAGCTGTGTCGTGACATCGACCAGCGCCCGATAGCCGTCCGCGGACAGCTGTCCCCGCTTGAGAGCGGCCGATAGGATCCCGACCCCCAGAGGTTTGCCCAGCACGAGCACGTCCCGGGCGCATGCCGTGGAGTTGCGCTTGATCAACGAGGGATGGGCGACTCCCAGCGCCGCCAGCCCATACACGGGCTCGACGCAGTCGATGCTGTGGCCTCCGGCGATGGGAATGCCGGCCTCCGCACAGATCGCCTCCCCACCGCGCAGGATGTCGCGGATCACTTCCGGTGCGAGCACATTGATCGGCATGCCAAGGATCGCGAGGGCGAAAATGGGTGAGCCACCCATCGCGTACACGTCGGACAAGGCGTTACAGGCGGCGATGCGTCCAAAATCAAAGGGGTCATCGACGATCGGCATGAAAAAATCGGTCGTGGCGATCACGGCCTGGGTCTCATTCAGGCGGTAGACGGCCGCATCGTCCGCGGTTTCCGCGCCCACGAGAAGGTTTGCAAAGGGTGGCGTCGCAGATTCGCGTCTGAGGAGGTCTGACAGCACCTGGGGTGCAATCTTGCATCCGCATCCTCCCCCGTGCGAGAGCGAGGTGAGCCGCGGAGAGTCGGTCTGGGTGCCGGTCATGCAGTCACTCCCAACGCAGTTCGTAGAGGCAAAGGTGGCGGAAGGCAGCAGGAGTCGAACCTACCAGGAAGCGTCTGACGCCCCCTCCTGGGTTTGAGGCCCAGCCGCACCGCCGGGTGCGTATGCCTTCCGAGCTCAGCGGATCCATGGACCGGGTCGCCGCGGCACGTGTGCGTCGTGCAGACGCCGGGTGTAGCCGACGCGGTCGAAGAACTCGAGGATCTGAATCGTGCGCTTGCGGCCGAGACCGACGGCGTCGCGAAAACTTGCCGCGCGCACGGCGCCGCCCTGCGCGCGCGCCAGTCCCTCGAGTATGCCGGCGAGCTGCTCGAGGCGTTCCTCACCATAGAACAGATCGGGGACCACCTGGTACAGCCGTCCCAGTGAAGCCGACCTGCGCAGCAGATCGCGCACGCGTGGCTCCGGGTGCTGAACAGCGTCGGCCAGATCACGGACCCACGGCGGGTCGAAGCCGCCGGCATTGATGATTTCCTGCAGCCTTGACAGCAGCTGCTCATCCTCCTCGCACAGCACGACCACATGCTGGGGAAGGCTCAGCCACGCCCCCTTGCGGGTCAGGCGCCCTTCGCTGAGCAATCCCTCAAGCCGCCCCTGCCACAGCGCCTCGGAGATCTCCGGTGCGGCGATCCGCCGCAAGCGGCTCGCATCCGGACCCGGTTCATCGGGTGCACGCTCATGGAATTGAGCGAGCGCGTTGATTGCGCGATCAGCGAGTCGCTCCCAATGCAGGCGGTCGATCACGAAGCGCCGGCCGCGTGCCTCCACCGTGATCGCCTCGGGGGGCAAATCCAAGTGCTCGGGTGCACGCCCCGTCAGCCGCAGCAGATCGGCCAGCTCGATTCCTGCCGGCGCGCTCTTGAGCAGCGCGGTGGTGCCCGACCCGGTGACAAAGGCTTGCAGAGCAGAGAGCCAACTCAGACGCTCGGCCGAGCGGCGGCGACGCGCCGGCGCGCTCGGATCCAGTACGCGACCGCCGCCAATCGTGCGTGTCGCCTGCGCATTGCGCAGGATGAAGCGATCGCCCGGCGTGGCGCATAGGGGCTTCTCGAACACAAGCTGGGCCAAAGCGGAGGCGCCGCAGGTGATCGCCCGCGCCTGGAGGGGCACCACGTGGCCGAGCTGGTGGGCCGTGCCGTGGTGTACATGAACCGGCGTCCACGCGGTGAGCGTAACAGGCGGTTCCCGGATTGAGGGCGAGAGCAATGTCAGATCCACATCCATGCGAACGGTGGGCGCAAGCGCCCGCGGGTCGGCGAGCCAGTCACCCCGGTGCACCTCCTCGAGAGTGACCCCTGCGAGATTCAGCGCGCAGCGTTGCCCCATTCGGCCGGATGCTGCGGGTTGATTCTGAGCGTGCAGGCTACGTACGCGCGCAGCCCTGCCCGAGGGCATCACGTGGACCGTATCCCCGGTGCGAATCGCGCCCGAGAAGAGCGTACCCGTGACAATCGTTCCTTGACCGCTCAGCGTGAACACCCGGTCGACTGCCAGGCGAAACAGCCGCTGATCGCAGCTTTCGCCGCTACTCACCGCTACCGCCTGCAAGTGGCTGCGAAGGGCGCAGATCCCCGCATTCTCGGGGTCTGTGGCCTTGACGGCGAAGATGGGCGCTTCCGCAAGCCCGGTTCGGGCGAGCAGAGCGCGGATCTCCATGCGGGCGCCCGTCAGGCGCGCTTCGTCCACCCGATCGATCTTGGTCAATGCCACCGCTCCGCGGCGGATGCCCAGCAGCTCGAGGATGTCCAGGTGCTCGCGCGTCTGAGGCATGACGCCGTCATCGGCCGCGACCACCAGCAGCGCAAAGTCGATCCCTGAGGCGCCCGCCACCATCGTATGGATCAGCCGCTCGTGTCCCGGCACATCGATGATCCCCAGGGGGGCCCCGCCGTTCACGGGCGCATAGGCAAAACCGAGCTCGATGGAGATGCCGCGGGCCTTTTCCTCCTTCAGCCGGTCGGTGTCGACGCCCGTGAGCGCGCGTACCAGCGACGTCTTGCCGTGGTCGATGTGGCCGGCAGTCGCAATGATCATGTCGCGATCGCTCGCCACTGCGCCACGAACTCCGCCTCCTCGGCAGGATCGAGACAGCGCAGATCGAGCCAGAGGGTCCGCTCGGCGGTGCGCCCGATTATGGGGCGGGGCAGCCGGCGCAGGCGTGCTTCCAGGCGCTCCAGTCCGCCGCGTCGTCCCTGCGTCGGTCGGATCGCAAGTGCGTGACTCGGGAGCAGACCGACAGGCAGCGAGCCGCTGCCCACCTGGCTGGCGACGGGGGCGACCGTGGTCGCGAACGCCGGCGCGAGTGCGGTTTCCACGATCGGTCGCAGCCGCATCGCCTGCTCGCGGATATCTTGCTCCGGCCGGGTGAGCTGGCGCAGGGTCGGCAGTCGTTCGGCCAGCCGCTCCGGTGCGCGATACAGCTGCAGCACCGCCTCCAGCGCCGCCAGCGTGAGTTTGCCCACCCGCACGGCACGCTTCAGCGGATGTTTCCGCACTCGGTCAACGAGCGACGCTCGACCGATGATCAACCCGGCCTGCGGGCCGCCGAGAAGCTTATCGCCGGAGAAGGTCACGAGGTCGGCGCCGGCCGCGAGACTTTCACGCACGGTAGGCTCTTTGGGCAGACCCCACGCGCTGAGATCGACCAGCGATCCGCTCCCGAGGTCGGCGACCACCGGCAGCGCGCGCGCGGCACCCAGCTTCGCCAAGGCCTCGAGCGGGACGCTGCCCGTGAATCCCTGGATCACATAGTTGCTCGTGTGCACCTTCATGAGCAGCGCCGAGCGAGGGCCAATGGCACTGGCATAGTCCTCAATCCGGGTTCGGTTGGTCGTGCCGACTTCGATGAGCTTGGTCCCGGACTGCCGCATGATGTCGGGGATGCGGAACGAGCCGCCGATTTCGACCAACTCGCCCCGGGAGACGATCACCTCGCGACGGGCGGCCAGGGCGCTGAGCATCAGCAGCACTGCGGCCGCATTGTTGTTGACGACCGTGGCGGCCTCAGCGCCGGTCAGCTCGCACAGCAGCGGCTCGATGAGGCTGTCGCGCTCACCGCGCTCTCCGGACTGCAGGTCAAGTTCCAGATTCACCGCCGTCCGCAGAGCGGCGACGACGGCGACGACGGCCTCATCCGGTAGCAGCGCGCGCCCGAGATTGGTGTGCAACACCGTTCCGGTCAGGTTGAACACCGCCCGCAGGCGCAAGCTCGCTGCCGCTTGCAGCCTTGCACCGACGGCGGCTGCGACCGCGTCCTCGCGCAGGTCGGTCGGGGCGAGCGCTCCGTCAAGCGCCGCTCGTCGCAGCTCCTGTGAGGTGACACCCGCGAATAGTACGGTTTCGGAGTAGAGTCCGCCCACATTGGAGCGGACAATGAAGGCGAAACGATACACAGAAGAACAGATCATCGCGGTGCTGAGGGAAGCTGAAGCCGGGGCGAAGACCAAAGAGCTGTGCCGGAAATACGGCATCTCGGAGCCGACGTTCTACAACTGGAAGGCCAAGTACGGAGGGATGACAGTCTCCGACGCCAGGCGCCTCAAGGAGCTCGAGGCGGAGAACTCGAAGCTGAAGAAGCTCCTAGCGGAATCGGAGTTGGACAAAGCGGCGTTGAAGGATCTTCTGGGCCGAAAATGGTAGGCCCGCAGATGAAGCGCCAAGCAGTGGATGTGCTCAGGGAGGAACGAGGGCTTGGGGTTACGCGCGCCTGCGGGCTGGTTGGCATCTCTCGGTCGCTCTACGGATATCGGAGTCGGCGGCCGGACAATTGGAAGCTGCGCGAGCGGATCGGAGAACTCGCCGGCGAAAAGCGACGGTACGGCTATCGACGCATCCACGTGTTGCTCCGACGCGAAGGCTGGCCGGTGAATCGCAAGCGCACCTACCGGCTTTACCGGGAGGCAGGACTGGCGGTTCGTCGTCGCAAGCGCAAGCGGATCGGCCTTTTCGAGCGCAAGCCGCTAGCAAAGCCGACAAAGGTCAATATCAGCTGGTCGATGGATTTCGTGGCCGACGGGCTGTGTGACGGCAGGAAGCTGCGCTGCTTGACGATCGTGGACGACTGCAGCCGCGAGTCCCTGGTAATCGAGGTCGACAGCTCGATCAATGGACGGCGAGTCGCCGCAGTCCTCGATCGCCTCGCCGATCTACGCGGCCTGCCATTGTCGATCACAGTCGACCATGGGCCGGAGTTCGAAGGGCAAGTGCTCGATGCCTGGGCGTATGAGCACGGAGTCCGGCTGAACTTCATCCGGCCCGGCAAACCGGTCGAGAACGCGTACATCGAGAGCTTCAATGGGCGCTTCCGCGACGAGTGCCTCAACGAGCACTGGTTCATGACCATGGCTCACGCGCGACGTGTAATCGAAGCGTGGCGCATCGAATACAACACCGAGCGTCCACACAGCTCCCTTGGTAATCTCACCCCTGAGCAGTTCGCAACCGGGACTGAGCGAGAACGGCTGGAGGCAAAGACATGACTGACGCGGAACAAGAAGTCCCCTGGGAAGTCCATCAGGTCACTGCGTCCGCCAACTTTGGACTCCGGTGTCGAGAGTTGCAAGAATCCTGTCCCTACAGCACTGACGAGCTTGGCTCTCCAGTGCTAACCCGCATCATCGAGCACTTGGCCACTGAGCTTTGGGACCAATCCTTCAGTCAGACCGAGATCATTTCAGCATTCAGAGCAGCCATAAGAGACCTTCCGCGATACGCTGCAGGCGAGGAACGCAGAGGGGATCCTCCTAAAGGACCGAAAACCTGAATTATCAACCGCGGACTCTAAGTCAGGACCGTACTAAGTCGGGGAGCACCTCAGTTGCGAACACCGTAGCTGACCGATTCCACGAAATCGGTGTTGCCCGCCCAGATCGGAGCATGACTGAACGGGCTGCCACCGAGCTTCAGGAGTAAGTCGCCCTCGCGTAAAGCGTCACGGTCTAACACCCAGAGTGGCTCTCCCGACTCGGGCGTCCCAGCGTTGCCGATGCAATCAATCTCCCTGCATCTCTCTCTCCTCTGCGTCACGACCGGCTATCAAGGGGCAACAAGTTGTCCCGGGCGCTGCAGGGACTTGAACCTACCGCTGCCGCTTCGTGTGGCGCGATGGCGATGACGGCGACATCGGTCTTCTCATTCGCATAGGCCAGGCGCTGCAGTGGGTTCACGGTCAGATCTGCGATCTGAAAGTGAACGTGTCCTGTCTCCTGCAGCATCTCCGCGTACTTAGCCACGATATGGCAGGCCGGCACCACAAAATGCTCTCGACAGAACCGCAGGAAAGTTCCCATGCCGCTCTTGGCCTCGCGGGTCGGCTGCTGCGGACAGCCCAGCAAGATGCTGCAGGAATATCTCCAGGACAGGCGCGCGACCTTGCTGAAGAACGCGCGCGACTTTTCAATCTGCGCCGGGGTCAGGTCTTTCCACGGGTCGTCTTGCATGTCATCCATCGCCGGAATCATAGCCATGCTCATTGGGGCAGGCGCCGAGTGAATTCTCAGGCGCACGGACGTCTGTCGTGGAGGCCCTGAGCGCTCTGGCAAAAACTGAAGAGCCCCCGGAAAAATACACGGGAGGCGGCGCGAGGCATGGTTTCAGTTACTCATGGACCTAACTTCACAAAAGGAAATCCTCATCGCGCGTTGGCGCGTGGCTGTCGAGACGCACGCCCTGCGCTCGCGGCCTGTGTTCCGTTTTCCGTGATCCTTACGAGGCTCGCCAGGAACTCTGCGAAGGGTGTGATGTTCTGACCAACACTGGCTGCTTCGAGAGCCGTCATGTACTCGGTTCGTCGCTCCACGGGAATGATGGTCCACGGGTAGCCGCCGGCGGCCAGCATGCTGTTCATCAAGAAACGCCCCATGCGTCCATTGCCATCCATGTACGGGTGAATGTAGACAAAGACGAAGTGGCCCAGAACTACACGTACGGCCGGCTCGGTTTCTGTCCGCAGGAGTTCGAAGAACTCAGGCATCAATTCTCTGACGGCCTCGTAACTAGGCGGCACGTGCATCGATCGACGGATGTAGACCGCGCCATTTCGGAAGCCCGCAAGGTCGGCTGGCTTCAAGATGCCCGCGCTGACGCTCGGCCCGAAGAGTTCCGCATACCAGGCGTCGTAGTCTCGTCGCACGATGACGCCGGGATTTTCTCCTGCAAGGATCGGCTTGAGGCTTTCCTTCACACTTTGGAAGGCCTGCCAGTACCCCCGGGCGGCTAGCGCGTTACGGTTCTGACGATCATTCTCGTCATTGTCGGGATTCCAGTTGCCCGAGCGGACACGCTCAATCAGAGCTTCACTGACTCGATAGCCTTCAATCGAAAGTGAGTTGTAGGCATCGGCCGCATAAATCTCATCAACGTGCTTCAGATAGGTCGCTGCGTCCACTTTAGTACGTGGCGGAGCTGGAAAAGCCTTGAGCACGCCGGGGCGCATAGATGCCCAGAGCAACTTCAGTCGATTGACGTACGGAGATGTCTCTCGCGCGGCGAAGACTATCGCTGGCTTATCGCTGAATGGATCGGACTCATTGACTTGGTGGCCGGCGGCTCGCATGGCTCTCAGAATCTGGTCGGCTGCCTCGTTGCGGCCGATATTGCGGAATCCGCCGGCCAGCCGGCCGGCCACTACCGTGCGGCTCCCTTCAAGCAGCCGACGAAGAAGATCGGAAGGCTCCGCGACCATCGCCAGAGCTGCCCGCAATGCATCTGGCTGGTCAGTGAACTGACCGGGAGCACAGGCGATCAATGCGGCGGGCAAACTGAAGATTCGAAGTCCGTTCTTGACCTCCCGATCTTCGGGCGGTGGGAGCTCGAGGCGAACATCGAATATTGATGTGCCAAAGAGCAGCTCGGTGGGTTTGTTGCCGCCTTTGGGCGATCGGACCAGCAGCTGCTTGGGAACCGTCCAATCGCCTATAAGAAGTCTTACGGACTGTTCCGGGCTTAAGCACCAACCCTCCCCGAATCGGTTGGTCAGGTACTCGGCGGAGAAGGGCCAGAAGGACGCGTACCAGCCAGTACTTTCGCCTGCCGGCTCGTCTGGCCGCGTTGGGGTGTACCAACCCTTCATCACTTCGCGGATGAAGCCAGCTTTTAGGAGCCGCTCGCGGTGAGTGCGGGAGAGCTGACTCGTGCGGATCGCTACGGTCCCCTTGTCCTGCAGCTCCTTGAGGGCAGATAGGGAGTCGGCGAGCTTTTCGGTGGGTTGGGCCATGGCCGTTTCCAGGTGGATCGGTTTAGCCGATTTTAGGGTATCAAGCTGTATAATATCTAGGTTATTATGACTGTTAATTTATAGGTTATTAGGTTGGTCTCTTTCTAGGTTATCGTGATTAGCATACTTGGGCTTATCGTGGGATCAAGGACTTACGACTTGCCGGACTCGAACTCTAAGTCGGGACAGCGGTGATAACCCATTGATTAATGAGACTTTAAAATCTCAGCCAGTCTGAGGGTCAAGCAGTGGCAATATTAATGGTCGGGGTGACAGGATTTGAACCTGCGACACCT